>NZ_JAKSXU010000204.1:0-5808 GCF_022829325.1 Methylobacterium sp. J-092
GGCACCGGAGGTGTTCGTGCCAGCCTTCTCCGCTTGGCCGGCTGCGCTCGCCCGACCAGCTCCGCCGGCCAAGCTACTCGTGGCGGAGCGGCCCACCGTGCACTAACTTCACCCTTGGACCACCTCGCGGGGGCCGATCAAATCCCCGAACAAGCTCGACAGACTGTTCTGATCGAGCACAGCATCAGCGGTTTGCCCGCGGCGCGATCCGCGGCGGGCAAACCCGTCATCCATGACGCCGAGCCATCTGCAACCCCCGTGAGAGGTCGATCCGGGTCTCGATCCGGAGATGTGCGAAAGCTGAGGCTGGCGACCACAGCACTGCCACGGTGTGTCACGTGGCAGTGCCCTCGTGAAGAACGGCACGCCCTCCCACCGGACGAGGATACATCCTGCCGCTCTCGCATGGCAGGCTCGTACGCGATGACGATCGTTCACCCGACGCGGCGGCTCGCATCCGCGGTACCGCCCACGCTCCACACCTCCGCCGATCCGCGCGCTATCATCCTGACGGATGATGTCCGACCAGCGTGCTCGATCAGGACCACGTCGCCGACAGCCTACGCATCGGCACTGCGATTCGGCACGGCTACTTCTCAGCCGAGACCGACGACAGCGCCGCGTTCCGAACCGAGCTCGGATCGAGGGGCGCCGATCAGGCTTCGACGATCACGCAGACCGCGAGATCGCGCAGCGCCTCGACCAGCAGGTCGGACTGGAACTCGGACGAGCGGTAGACGCGCTGATGACTGCGAGGGGACGGCTGCGCCGTGCCTCAATGCGCGCAACGATGGGCAGGTCGTAGGGTAACGTTCTGCCCCATCTGGGACACCGAGCGTGATCCGCCCGGCGGCGCTTCGGGCGTACACCGATCCTGCGCGTCACGGATCCAGTTGATGATTAGGATCGGCCATTCAGTGCACACCGATCGGGATCGCAAAGGATGACCGACGGGATCCGGCATCTCGTCCAGAAGCGGACGTTCCGCATCCGACCCATACCGGCCGCTTGCACCATGCAGGACATTTCCCAAAAGCAGCTATACGGCACGCCGGCACGTTCGATCCCTCGTAATCATCCATCACGACTACGTGAGTTTTTGGCATACAAAATTTCACGTACTCCAGCGCAGCAAAGACCCAGCTCTCTCGGGTTTGCTGTAGCCAGATTTGGGACACAAACGATGGACGCTAACCGACGCGCGTTTCTGGGAACCGCCGCCCTCGGAGCCGGTGGCCTAATGGCGCTGACGCAGCAGGCTGCTGCAGCAACAACGGATCACGGCGCGCCGGGCGCGGGCGGCTTCGGCCGTGACGTTCAGCAGCTCCCCCCGGGCGCGCAAGTCGCCTACCACGACCCTAAGGATGTCGGCGCCATGCCCGATTTCCATTTTTCCCTCGACGGCAACGTCCCGAAAGTCACGTCGGGCGGGTGGGCCAAGGAAGCGACCGTTCACCAGTTCCCCATCAGCAAGGGGATCGCGGGCGTCCATATGTTCCTTGATCCCGGCGCCTCGCGCGAGCTGCACTGGCACGCCATCGCCGCCGAGTGGGCCTACGTGATTGACGGCCGCTGCCAGACGGTTGTGCTCGATCCGTCAGGGGCGAGCGAAATCAACAATTACGAGCCAGGCGACCTCTGGTTCTTCCCGAAGGGCCACGGCCACTCGATCCAGACGATCGGCGACAAGCCCTGCCACTTCATCCTATCGTTCGACAATGGCGCCTTCTCAGAGCACGGCACCTTCTCGATTACCGACTGGGTCGACGTGTCCCCGAAGGACATGCTGGCGGAGAATTTTGGGCTGCCGAAGGAAGCGCTCAACGCCTTCCCGAAGGGCGAGGCCTACATCCAAGCCGGACCGGTCATCCCGCTCTCCCAGGCGCTCGATGCGCCTTGGCCGAAGGAATCCACCCACAAGTTCCGGCT
Source organism: Methylobacterium sp. J-092 (assembly GCF_022829325.1). Lineage (NCBI taxonomy): Bacteria > Pseudomonadati > Pseudomonadota > Alphaproteobacteria > Hyphomicrobiales > Methylobacteriaceae > Methylobacterium > Methylobacterium sp. J-092. The sequence continues at coordinate 1,930 of NZ_JAKSXU010000204.1, forward strand.
CCTGAAGGACCCGCGCGCCGTGCGCGAGTTCGACGGCGGGACCTTCCGTCTTGCGACCGTCGACGAGTGGCCGGTTTCCAAGTCGATGTCGGGCGGCGTCATGACCATTCGCCCCGGCCAGATGCGTAAATTCCATTGGAACGTGAATGCCAACGAGTGGCACTTCTACCTGAAGGGTAAGGGCCAGGTGGCGCTGTTCGGCTCGGGCGGTCGCGGCAAGGTCGCAGAGTTCAATCCGGGCGATGTGGCCTACATCCCGATGGGCTTCGGCCACGCGATCAAGAATGTCGGCGACGAGGATCTGGAGATCATCCAGACTTGGGACAACGGCAAGTTCGAGGAGATCGACCTCGATGCCTGGATCAAGGCCAGCCCGAACTATCTGGTGTCCAACAACTTCGCCGGCGTGCCGACCGAGACGATCACGAAGCTGAAGCAGAGCTGATCGAAATCCTAATATTGACTGGAAGGGTGAGGTTCTTATGTAAAACCTCACCCTTCATAAATTAAGACAATCTGCTGTACCGAATTATCATATAAGACAAATGATTATACCGTTTAGCCGCCCGAAAGCAGTCCGGCAGAAATCCACCCAACAGTGACATTCATGGTGGATACCAAGCGCCAAATCTCTGCCCCTAGACCACCCGGTCGGTGATGGTCTGAGCGTAGGGCACAGACGCCTGGAACGACGGGCGGCGCTCCAGCCGGTTGCTGAGGGCTGCCAGGTTCGGGTGCGTGTCGCGCCAGGGCAACTCCTGGAACCGCACCGCGAGGTAGCCGACCACCGTGCCGGCGGCGATGTCGCCGAGCGAGAAACGGTCCCCAACCGCAAAGTCCCGATCGCCGACGAGGCGGGCAATCTCGGCGAGCCCCCCATCGATCTTGCGGCGCTGGCGGGCGAGCCACGGCGCACTCGCGCCGCCCTCGCGTTGGCGCTCGAAAAAAGTCAGTACCATCGCATCGCAGATGCCGTCGCACAGCACCTCGAGTTTTCGTGCCGCGAGGATTCCGTGCACATCGGCTGGCAGCAGCGGCGTCTCGGGATGCTTGAGCTCCAGCCATTGCAGGATGTAGCTCGATTCGTAGACGCTGCTGCCGTCCGGCAGCAGCAGCACGGGCAACTTCTCCAGCGGGTTGTGGCGCGGCAGCGAGGTGGCAGCATCCCACGGAACCTCAGTGAGCAGGTCGAAGGGCAGGCCCTTCTCCGCAAGCGCGATGCGGACCTTTCGCGCGTAGGGGCTCGGTGTGGCGCTGATCAGCTGGTACATGGGCCGCGTCTTTTCATGGGTTGGCAGGTGCCGCGGTCCGTCGAAGTCCGCGGCGGCGGCGTCGCGTAAAGCCTATTCGGCGGGGAGCGCGCCCAGCCGATCGAATCGGGCGCGGTCGTCGGCGGCTTGCGCGCTGCGATCCATCCGTGACACCGCCCAGCAGGTGGCAAACGCCAGAGGCAGGGTGACCAGCGTCGGCGGGTCGATAGGGAAAATCGGCGCCGCATAGCCAAGCACCTTCACCCATACCGCCGGCCCGAGCACGGTAAGGCCCAATGCGCTCGCCAAGCCGACGACGCCGCCGGCGACGGCGCCGGTCGTCGTCAGCCCGCGCCAGTAGAGTGCGAGCAGTAGGATCGGGAAGGTGGAGGAGCAGGCGATGGCGAACGCCAAGCTTACCATGTAGGCGACGTTCTGGCCCTTGAAGGCGATACCCAAACCGATCGCCACGAGGCCCAGCACGAAGGTGGCGATGCGCGAGATCCGTACCTCGGATCCTTCACTCGCCTGTCCGCGGCAGAACACGCTGGCATAGAGGTCGTGACTGACGGCAGACGTGCCGGCGAGCGTCAAACCCGCCACCACCGCGAGGATGGTAGCGAACGCCACCGCCGAGATGAAGCCCATCAGGGCATCGCCCCCGACAGCGTGGCTGAGGTGGATCGCCGCCATGTTGCCGCCGCCGCGGAGCGCTCCGAGCGCATCGACATAGGCCGGGTTGCCGGCAGTCAGCGCGATGGCGCCGAATCCGAGGATGAAGGTGAGCGCGAAAAAATAGTTCATCCACGTCGCGGCCCAGAACACTGAGACGCGGGCGGCGCGCGCATCTGGCACCGTGAAGAAACGCATCAGGATGTGCGGCAGCCCAGCGGTGCCGAGCATCAGGGCGAGGCCCAGTGACAGCGCCGAGACCGGATCCTTGGCCGGGAATTGCGGACCGAGGATCGCGGCGCCCTTCGGGTGAACGGCGGCGGCACGGGCCAGCAGGTCGCCGAAATCGAAGCGGAAGGCGGCCATCACCAGCACCGCGATCAGTGTGCCGCCGACGAGCAGCAGCCCGGCCTTGACGATCTGCACCCAGGTGGTGGCGACCATGCCGCCGAACATCACGTAGCAGATCATCAGGATGCCGACGACGAACTCGGCATAGAGGTAGTCGAGCCCGAACAGGAGTTGGATGAGCTGCCCGGCGCCCACCATCTGTGCGATGAGGTAGAACGCCACCACGACTAGCGAAGCGCAGGCCGAGAAGATCCGGATCGGACGTTCGGAGAGCCGAATGCAAACCACGTCGGTAAAGGTGTAGCGCCCGAGCCGGCGCAAGCGCTCCGCCAGAAGGAACACCACGATCGGCATGCCGGTGGTGTAGCCGACCGCGTAGATCAACCCGTCGAAGCCGGAGGCGAAGATGAGGCCGGTGATGCCGAGGAAGGCCCCGGCCGACATGAAGTCGCCAGCAATCGCCAGCCCATTCTGAAAGCCAGTGATATTCCCGCCCGCCGTATAGAAGTCGTCGGCCGTTTTGGTGCGCTTGGCAGCCCACCACGTGATCCAGAGGGTGAGCGCCACGAAGGCGACGAACAATCCGATCGCCGTGAGGTTCAGGCCGGAGCCCGGGCCGGCGGCGAGGGCGGGGCCGGCGAGGGTGCAAAGGACGAGCGCTAGGCCGAGCCGGATCATCGGGCGAGGCTCCGACGGGTCTCAGCGCGGTTGGCTGCGAGCACGTAGATCCCGGTGAGCGCGACGCCGAGGCCAATCACCCCGAAGGCGTAGGCGAACGCCCAGGTCACGGTGCCGCCGGTCATCACCGGCCGGGCCAGCATGACCGGCGCGAAGGCGGACAGCCCGATGAAGCCGAAATAGGCCGCGACGAGGACTAGGGTGAGGCCGACGCCAAGACGAATCGATTCTGTCGCCGCGCCCGGTTTCGGGGAAGGGATCGGTGTCGTCACGCCCGTGCTCCGGCTTGCCGCACGCTTGCGGTTCCTCGGCGTGCGCCGGGCAAGCAATGCACGCGGCGTACCATAGCGCGGGTCCATCGATCCCACGGCTGGACCGGACGCGGCGGCGTCCGGCCTTCGTCCAGTCACTGGTGGAACACTCGTCCTATAATCTCGAATGCGTATTGTAGATCGGCACCGGGGTCGATCATCTCACGCAGGGCAATCCCCGGCTGACGCCCTTTGCGATCGGGCAGATGTTCTGAAAACACCGCGATAGCGTCGATGTACCCTGGGCGGTGCGCGGGTACGTCTTGATCGACTACGCAGACCAGGGGCCGGGGTACGGGATGGAGTTCGAGATCGGCATCGCGTGACCGATTGACGATTGTCAGCCCTCGGCCCCGCCGCCCGATCCGATCACGGGCTGGCAGGGGGGGGGGGGGGGGCATCCCCCCCCCTGGGACCCAACCCGCTTTTTGGGCCCCACTTTTGGGAGGCCGACACGAAGTAGGTCCGCTTCCCGTGGAGAATGTGTGGGAGGGGGGCGAAAAAGGGTTTAAATTGTGTGGTGTTTGACCTGTCCCCTGGGCACACCCCCGTCCAAAGCGGCGTGTTAGGGGAGGCGGGAATGCACCGGGTCAAAACCGCAGTAATATACCTGATTC
>NZ_JAKSXU010000212.1:0-44450 GCF_022829325.1 Methylobacterium sp. J-092
GGACGGGCCTGCCTGCGACGGCCTTGCAGGAGACGGCCTTGCAGGAGACGGCCTTGCAGGAGACGGCCTTGCAGGAGACGGCCTTGCAGGAGACGGCCTTGCAGGAGACGGCCTTGCAGGAGACGGCCTTGCAGGAGACGGCCTTGCAGGAGACGGCCTTGCAGGTGGCGACCCGCGTCGTCGCCTACGCCGCACCGGAGCCGCGCGACGATCACCGCGCGCTCGCCGTCGAGATGCCGGTGAACCTCGTCTACGGCAGCGTGCCCTATGCGGTGATGATGGCGACGCCGGCCGACCTCGAGGATTTCGCCTACGGCTTCAGCCTGACCGAAGGCATCGTCGCGGCGGCCGACGAGATCCGCGGCGCCGCGGTCGAGCCGGGCGACGGCGGGCTGCGCCTGCTGGTGGATTTGGCGCCCGGGCGCCTGCGCGAGCATCTCGCCCGCAAGCGCGCGATCAGCGGGCGCACCGGCTGCGGCGTCTGCGGGATCGAGGATCTCGCCGCCCTGCCGCGGGCCGAGACCCGGGCCGCGTCGGGCCGCGTGCGCGTCGGGGCGGAGGCGATCGCGCGGGCCTTGTCGGATCTCGGCGATTCGCAGGTGCTCGGGCGCGAGACGCGGGCCGTGCACGCCGCCGCCTGGGTGCGCCTCGACGGGAGCCTCGTGGCGGTCCGCGAGGATGTCGGCCGGCACAACGCGCTGGACAAGCTGATCGGGGCGCTGATCCGGACGGGAACCGACCCGGCCGCGGGCTTCCTGGTGATCACCAGCCGGTGCTCGTTCGAGATGGTCGAGAAAGCCGCGCATTTCGGCGCGTCGGTCCTGGTCGCGATCTCGGCCCCGACCTCGCTCGCGATCGAGCGGGCGCGCCTGCACGACATGACGCTCTGCGCCATCGCCCGGGCCGATTCGTTCACGCTGTTCTGCGGGGACGAGCGCGTGGTCGGCCGCGCAGGGTAGGGGCCGATCAGGGTGTCGGCGCGTCCTTGTCCGGCGCGCCCGGCACGAGGGTCGCGCCACCGATGACGCGGACGTTGCGCTTGGCCTCGGGCGGATTCTTCCAGCTCTGGTCGGCGGGTTTGACCTCCGAGGTCTTCACGTCCGCCGGCTTCGATTCGCCCGGCTTCGATTCGACCGACTTGGCCAAGGTCCCGTCGGCGGGCGGCTGGACCGCTGCCGGAGTCGGCGTGACGCCGGGAACCGGCGCGGCCTTCGGCTGATCCACGGCGGCGACGGGAGCCTCCGGCTTCGACTCGGGCTTGGCGGCGTCCACCGGGCGGAGCTTGGGCGCCTCGGGAACGGTGCGCGCCTGCGCTTTTCCTTCGATCGCCTTGCCATCGCGCGCCTTCTCGTCGAGCGCTTTGGTCTCGGACAACCGGGGCGGGTTGGCGACTCGGGCGAGCTTGCGCGGCGATTCGGCGGGGCCGCGCCGATCGGGGTTGATGCCCTGCGGGTTCGGGTCCGCGAGCGTGCGCCCCGGCATGCCGTTCGATCCGTCGGGTCGGGCATAATCGGCCTCGGCCTCGGCCTCGGCCGGCGCACGGCGCAAGGGCATTCCGCGCGCCTCGGGCAACGGGATGTCGGCCGGCGGGAGCAGGCGCTCGGCCTGCCGCATCGGCTGGCGCGGCATCTCGTCCTCTTCGGTCCAGCCGTAGCCGGGCGCCGGGCGGGCAAGGGCGATCGGGCCGTCGTCGAGGCGCTGGCGGCCGAGGATCGCGCCGTCCCGGGCATCGACGAACAGGCGCACGCGGGCACCCATCGGGTTGAAGGCCTCGACGATGTAGGCGCGTCCGTCGAAGCGCGGGCGGCTCATGCCGCTGAAGCCGCGCTCGCTCAGGCGCCATGCGACGGCGCGCGGCGGCATGATCGCCTCGTCGTACGCGTATTGCGCCCGCGCCGCGTCGGCGGCACCGATCAGCAGGGCGCAGGCGGCGAGGCCCGCACGGAGACGACGATAGGATCGGTTCACGGCTGACCTCCCGGTCGCATTCTCAAGATCGCCCGAATCTCCGCAGGCGCTCGCCCCGCGCCGGGGAGTCCCGATCGGGACCTGCCGACGATCCGGCCCGGGCCCCGCGCCGAAGGACCGCGTCCCGCGTGTCCTTCGGCCATTCCGGCAGGGTCGTTGCCCCGCATGCCGCTTGTGCTCGGCGCTCGCCTTTGAGCGGAGGATTTGGGCGCAATTGCGGGAGAAAGCGGGCGGCGAAGGGCCGATCTTGACGCCGATCCACCCGTTCGCATCGCCCCTCGCACGACGGGGAATTGGGTCGCCTGCCGATCCGGCGTGGGGGCGGACATGGGACCGGACATGGGATCCGTCATGGGATGCGGCATCAAAACGCCGCTTTTGGTCCCGCGGGGCCCTTGCTGGAATTTTTGAAATCTGCCAGTTTGCAGCGTTAGGACAGTATGACTGTCCCATTTCCGGGGCGCGCGTGCGATCGATGCCGCGCGGTGGGGCCGTTCAGGCCTGGGCAGAGGGTTTCGGGACGTGACCATCGTGACGTCGAAACGAGATCGCGAGCCGGTCGCCGCAGAGGCGATCCGGGCCCACGCCGGCTGACATCGGGCCGGTGCGAGCCCGCGGGTAGCGGGCGCTTCCTCCACCGAGGACCCTCCCGAGACCCGACGAGACAAGATGACTGGCCCGGCCTCGCTTGAGCGCCGGGCATGAAACATGCTCGCCTGGCGGGCATGGGCGTTCGAACGGGTCTGGTCGATCTTTCGGGGATGGTGGGCATGGCGGCTTTCGGGAATGCGGACATGGCCGTGAGCGGGAACCTCAACGCCGACACGGCGCCGGCGGCCCGCGACGGCGTCGCGCCGCTGGTGGTGCGCGATCCGGCGATGCCGGTGGCGCAGGGCGCCTACGATCCCCGCAACGAGCGGGACGGCTGCGGCGTCGGCTTCGTCGCCGACATGCACGACCGGCGCACCCACGCCATCGTCGAGCAGGGCCTGAAGATCCTGGAGAACCTCGACCATCGCGGCGCGGTCGGAGCCGACCCGAAGATGGGCGACGGCTGCGGCATCCTCACGCAGATCCCGCACGCCTTCTTCGCCGAGGAATGCTCGCGCCTCGGCTTCGAGCTGCCCCCGGCCGGCGACTACGCCATCGCGCAGCTGTTCATGCCGAAGGCCGACGAGCCGCGGGCGATCATCGAAGCCATCGTCGAGGAAGCGCTCGCGTCGGAAGGGCTGCCCCTGCTCGGCTGGCGCGACGTGCCGGTCGACCCCGAGGATCTCGGCATCGCCGTGAAGGCGACCGAGCCGCATCACCGCCAGCTCTTCATCGGGCGCCCGGCCTCGGCGGCCGACGGCGACGCGTTCGAGCGGCGCATCTACGTCGCCCGCAAGGTGATCTCCGGCCGCGTCTACGGCCTGAAGGACCCGCGGGTGATGGAGTTCTACCCCGTCTCCGTGTCGAGCCGGACCATCGTCTACAAGGGCATGGTCCTGGTGAACCAGCTCGGGAACTACTTCCTCGACCTGAAGGATCAGCGCTTCGTCTCGGCGATCGCGCTGGTGCACCAGCGCTTCGCCACCAACACCTTCCCGACCTGGCGCCTGTCGCACCCCTACCGGATGGTGGCGCATAACGGCGAGATCAACACGCTGCGCGGCAACGTGAACTGGATGTCGGCGCGCCAGGCGAGCGTCGATTCGGAGCTGTTCGGCAACGACATCTCGAAGATCTGGCCGATCTCCTACGAGGGCCAGTCCGACACCGCGTGCTTCGACAACGCGCTCGAGTTCCTCGTGATGGGCGGCTACCCGTTGGCCCACGCGATGATGATGCTCATCCCCGAGGCCTGGGCCGGCAACCCGTTGATGGGCGAAGATCGGCGCTCGTTCTACGAGTACCATGCCGCGCTGATGGAGCCGTGGGACGGGCCCGCCGCCGTCGCCTTCACCGACGGCCGGCAGATCGGCGCGACCCTCGACCGCAACGGCCTCCGCCCCGCCCGCTACGTCGTCACCGACGACGGCCTCGTCGTGCTCGCCTCGGAGATGGGCGTTCTGCCGATCCCGGACGAGAAGATCGTCCAGTCCTGGCGCCTGCAGCCGGGCCGGATGCTGCTGATCGACCTCGAGAAGGGCCGCATCGTCGACGACGAGGAGATCAAGGGCGAGCTCGCCGCCGCGCACCCCTACGCGGAGTGGGTGAAGAACACCCAGATCGTGCTCGAGGACCTCAAGCCGGTCACCGCCCGCGAGAGCCGCACCGACGTGTCGCTGCTCGATCGGCAGCAGGCCTTCGGCTACAGCCAGGAAGACCTCAAGCTGCTCATGGCGCCGATGGCCGTGACCGGCCAGGAGGCTGTCGGCTCGATGGGCACCGACACGCCGCTCTCCGCTCTGTCCGACAAGTCGAAGTCGCTCTACACGTACTTCAAGCAGAACTTCGCGCAGGTCACCAACCCGCCGATCGACCCGATCCGCGAGGAGGCCGTGATGAGCCTCGTCTCGTTCATCGGTCCGCGCCCGAACCTGCTCGACATGGAAGGTGCCTCGCGCCGCAAGCGCCTGGAAGTCCGCCAGCCGATCCTGACCAACACGGATCTCGAGAAGATCCGCTCGATCGGCCATTTCGAGGACCGCTTCGACACCAAGACGCTGGACATCACCTACCCGGCCGAGACCGGCGCGGCGGCGATGAACGGCGCGCTCGACCGGCTCTGCGACCGCGCGGAAGTCGCGGTGCGCGGCGGCTACAACATCATCGTCCTGTCCGACCGCGCGGTCGGCCCCGACCGCATCCCGATCCCGGCGCTGCTGGCGACGGCGGCCGTGCACAACTACCTGATCCGCAAGGGGCTGCGCACCTCGGTCGGGCTCGTGGTCGAATCGGGCGAGCCGCGCGAGATCCATCACTTCGCGTGCCTGGCCGGCTACGGCGCCGAGGCGATCAACCCGTATCTCGCCTTCGAGACGCTGGTGGCGATGAAGCACGAGTTCCCGCCGGACCTCGTCGACGAGGAGATCATCTACCGCTACATCAAGTCGATCGATAAGGGCCTGCTGAAGGTCATGTCGAAGATGGGCATCTCGACCTACCAGTCCTATTGCGGCGCGCAGATCTTCGACGCGATCGGGTTGAACTCGGCCTTCGTCGCGCGCGACTTCTTCGGCACCGCGACGATGGTCGAGGGCGTCGGCATGGCCGAGATCGCCGAGGAGACCGTGCGCCGCCACGCCGACGCGTTCGGCGACGCGCCGATCTATCGCAACGCCCTCGATGTCGGCGGCGAGTACGCCTACCGGCTGCGCGGCGAGGCCCATACCTGGACCCCGGACACCGTCGCGACGCTGCAGCATGCGGTGCGCCTCGGCGTGCCCGAGCGCTACCGCGAATACGCCAAGCTGGTGAACGACCAGGAGCAGCAGCTCAAGACCCTGCGCGGCCTGTTCCGGATCAAGCTCGCCGGCGAGATCGGACGCGAGCCGGTGCCCGTGGAGAGCGTCGAGCCGGCCGCCGACATCGTCAAGCGCTTCGCCACCGGCGCGATGTCCTACGGCTCGATCTCGAAGGAGGCGCACGAGACCCTGGCGATCGCCCTGAACTCCTTCGGCGGCCGCTCGAACTCGGGCGAGGGCGGCGAGGAGGTCGAGCGCTTCAAGCCGCTGCCGGACGGTCGCTCGCGCCGCTCGTCGATAAAGCAGGTCGCATCGGGCCGCTTCGGCGTCACGACCGAGTACCTCGTCAACGCCGACATGATGCAGATCAAGGTCGCGCAGGGCGCCAAGCCCGGCGAGGGCGGACAGCTGCCCGGCCACAAGGTCGACGCCAAGATCGCCAAGGTCCGCTACGCCACGCCCGGCGTCGGCCTGATCTCGCCGCCGCCGCACCACGACATCTACTCGATCGAGGATCTGGCACAGCTGATCTTCGACCTGAAGAACGTGAACCCGGCGGCCGACGTCTCGGTCAAGCTCGTCTCCGAGGTCGGCGTCGGCACGGTCGCGACCGGCGTCGCCAAGGCGCGGGCCGACCACATCACCATCTCGGGCTTCGACGGCGGCACCGGAGCGGCGCCGCTGACCTCGCTCAAGCATGCCGGCGGCCCGTGGGAGACCGGCCTCGCCGAGACGCAGCAGACGCTGGTGATGAACCACCTGCGCGGCCGCGTCGCGCTGCAGGCCGACGGCGGCATCCGCACGGGCCGCGACGTGCTGATCGCGGCCCTGCTCGGCGCCGACCAGTTCGGCTTCTCGACCGCGCCGCTGATCGCGGCCGGCTGCATCATGATGCGCAAGTGCCACCTCAACACCTGCCCGGTCGGCGTCGCGACCCAGGACCCGGTGCTGCGCAAGCGCTTCAAGGGCACCCCCGAGCACGTGGTGAACTACTTCTTCTACGTCGCCGAGGAGCTGCGCGAGCTGATCGCGGCGATGGGCTTCACCAAGCTCGAGGACCTCGTCGGGCGTTCCGACTTCCTCGACAAGGTCGAGGCGATCCAGCACTGGAAGGCGCGCGGGCTCGACTTCTCGAAGCTGTTCCACCGTCCCGACGTCGGGCCGGAGGTCGCCATCCGCTGGGTCGAGACGCAGAAGCACCCGATCGACCACGTCCTCGACCGGCGCCTGATCGCCGGCGCGCAGAACGCGATCAACACCGGCGAGCCGGTGGTGCTCCACGACGTGATCCGCAACTCCGACCGCACCGCGGGCGCGATGCTCTCGGGCGCCGTCGCCAAGGCGCACGGCCACGAGGGCCTGCCCGACGACACCATCGTGGTGAAGCTCTCCGGCACGGCCGGCCAGAGCTTCGGCGCCTGGGTCGCAGCCGGCGTGACGATCGAGCTCACCGGCCACGGCAACGACTACGTCGGCAAGGGCCTGTCGGGCGGCAAGCTGATCATCCGGCCGAGCGACGCGCTTAAGGCGCCCGCCGACAGGACCATCATGGTCGGCAACACCGTGCTCTACGGCGCCATCGCCGGCGAGTGCTACGTCCGCGGCTCGGCCGGCGAGCGCTTCGCCGTGCGCAACTCCGGTGCGATCACCGTCGTCGAGGGCATGGGCGACCATGGCTGCGAGTACATGACCGGCGGCGTGGTCGTGTCGATCGGCGAGACCGGCCGCAACTTCGCCGCCGGCATGTCCGGCGGCATCGCCTACGTGCTCGACGAGGACGGCTCGTTTTCGGCCCGCTGCAACCTCTCGATGGTCGATCTCGAGCCGGTCGAGGAGGAGGACGACCTGATGCGCCGCTTCCACCAGGACGGCGACCTGGAGACCAAGGGCCGCGTCGACATCCTCGCCGACATGTCCGGCCACGACGAGGAGCGCCTGTCGCAGCTCATCACCAATCACCTGAAGTACACGGGCAGCCCGCGTGCCAAGGCGATCCTCGACGACTGGGCGGGCTACCGCACCAAGTTCGTCAAGGTGATGCCGGTGGAGTACCGCCGGGCGTTGCGCGAGATGGAGATGGCACGGATGCCGGTGGCGGCCGAGTAGGCGCGCGCCGGCCTCGTGCCGGTCGATGGAGATCACGTTCGATCCCGCGAAGCGTCTGGTGACGTTGCGCGAGAGGGGCCTCGATTTCGCACGCACCCCTGAAGTCTTCGCCGCCGCGGTGACGACCTTCAGGGACGAGCGGATGGACTACCGCGAGGCGCGATCGATCACGGTGGGAATGCTCGACGGACGGATGGTGGTCGTCGTTTGGACCGAACGGGATCATACTCGCCGGATCATCAGCATGAGGAAGGCCAATGACCGAGAGCAAGCGCGCTATCGCGAACGCGGCTGACCGACCGCTGAACCCCGACGAGATCGGCTGGGATCCGGACGACGCGCCGGAACTGGACGAGGCTTGGTTCGAGAAGGCCGATCGTTTCGTCGGCGGCCGCCTGATCGAGCGCGGGCACCGTCCCGGCGAGACTGAACGGTTGGTGCTTCCCACCGATCTCGTCGAGCGGTTCCGAGCCGGAGGGCCAGGCTGGCAGATACGGATCGAGACCGCGCTCAAGGAATGGTTGCGCGAGCATTCCGACCGGCTCTGAGCCGGCCGACGGACGGCCCGGACGAAACACGCGAGCGATGGCGGACATCGCGAGGGGGGACGACATGACGGCGACGCTTGCGACGATCCCACCTGCCGCCATGCGGATCTACGGCGATCTCACCTCGGGCAATTGCCTGAAGATCAAGATCGTCGCCGATCGGCTCGGCCTCGCCTACGAATGGGTTCAGGTCGACGCGCTGAAGGGCGAGAGCCGGACGCCCGCCTACCTCGCTCTGTTTCCGGCAGGCCAGATCCCGGGCGTGGCGTTCGCGGACGGGCGTCGGCTCGCGCAGTCGAACGCGATCATCCGCTACCTCGCCCGCGGCAGCGCGTTGCTGCCGGACGATGCCTTCGCGGCGGCGACGGTCGATCAGTGGCTGTTCTGGGAGCAGTACAGCCACGAGCCGGCGGTCGCGGTCTGCCGGGCGGAGATGAAGTTCCGCGGCGTGCGGCGCGAGGCCCGCGATCCGGCCAGGGTCGCGCGCGGCGAGGCGGCGCTCGACCTGATGGAGCGGCATCTCGCCGGAACGGGCTGGTTCGTGGGCGACGACGCGACCATCGCCGACGTCGCCCTGTTCGCCTACACCCAGTGGGCCGACGAGGGTGGATTCGATCTGGCCGCGAGGCCCGCGATCCGGGATTGGCTCGACCGATGCAAGGTCGCGTTCCGGATCGAACCCGACGCTATCGCCACCGCCGCCGGTCGCTGACCCGATCGCGGCACCACCGATTTTTCGCTACCGACGCTGAGCATCCCGATGGGCAAGATCACCGGCTTCCTCGAATTCGACCGGCAGGACCAGAAGTACCAGCTCGCGGCCGACCGCGTGCGGCACTTCCGCGAGTTCACCCTGCCGCTCGACGAGCACGACCTGAAGAAGCAGGCCGCCCGCTGCATGGATTGCGGCATCCCGTTCTGCCACGGGCCGACCGGCTGCCCGGTGCACAACCAGATCCCGGACTGGAACGACCTCGTGTTCCAGTCGGATTGGGAAGAAGCCGCGCGCAACCTGCACTCCACCAACAACTTCCCGGAATTTACCGGCCGCATCTGCCCGGCGCCGTGCGAGGAAGCCTGCACGCTGAACCTCGAGAACCAGCCCGTCGCGATCAAGACGATCGAGCAGGCCATCGCCGACCGCGCCTGGAACATGGGCTGGGTCAAGCCCGAGCCGTCGTCGATCCGCACCGGCAAGAAGGTCGCGGTGATCGGGTCGGGCCCGGCCGGCCTCGCGGCGGCGCAGCAGCTCGCCCGGGTCGGGCACGCGGTGCACGTCTACGAGCGCGAGCCGAAGGCCGGCGGCCTGCTCCGCTACGGCATCCCCGACTTCAAGATGGAGAAGCGCCACATCGACCGACGCGTGAAGCAGATGGAAGCCGAGGGCGTGGTCTTCCACTACAACCAGAACGTCGGCGTGACGAAGCCGGTCGAGGAGCTGACCGCGGAGTTCGACGCGGTGCTGTTCTCCGGCGGCGCCGAGGACCCGCGCAACCCGCAGCTGCCGGGGCAGGAGATGGAGGGCGTGCACTACGCGATGCCCTACCTGATCCAGTCGAACCGCCGCGTCGGCGCCGAGCCGATGCGCGGCAACGGCGAGGCGCCGATCCTGGCATCGGGCAAGAACGTGGTGGTGATCGGCGGCGGCGACACCGCGTCCGATTGCGTCGGAACCGCCTTCCGGCAGGGCGCCCTGTCGGTGACGCAGCTCGACATCCGGCCGCGCCCCCCCGAGCGCGAGGACAAGCTCTCGGTCTGGCCGTACTGGCCGACCAAGATGCGGACCTCGTCGAGCCAGGCCGAGGGCGCCGAGCGCGAGTTCCAGGCGGCGACGCTCCGGCTCGAAGGCAACAAGAAGGGCCGGCTCACCGGCGTCGTCTGCGCGCGCGTCGACGCCAAGCGCCAGCCGATCGAGGGCAGCGAGTTCGTGCTGCCGGCCGACCTCGTCTTCATGGCGATCGGCTTCGCCGGCTCGATCCAGAAGGGCCTGCTCGAGCAGTCCGGCATCACGGTCGACAAGCGCGGCAACGTCACCGCCAACGAGGAGGATTACCGCACCTCCGACCCGAAGATCTGGGCGGCCGGCGACATGCGGCGCGGCCAGTCCCTCGTCGTCTGGGCGATCCGCGAGGGCCGTCAGGCCGCCCGCTCGATCGACGAGACGCTGATGGGTGCCTCGATCCTCCCGCGCTGAGGTTTTCGCCGGGCGTTCAGCCCGGCGGCCAGCGGAAATCGTCGGCGCGGCCGGGCTGCGGCAGCGGTGCCGCCCCGCGCTGGAGCGCGCGCTCGACCGTGCCGGTGGCGTCGCCGTCGCGCGGTCGGCCGCTGACCAGGACGCCGCCGGGCGACAGCTCGATCCGGCCGAGCGGGACGACCGGCCCCGCCGCCGGCTTGACGGGGAGGGCCGGGACGCCGGGCGGCTCGGGCAGGCTCGGCAGCATCGCCGTGATCTGCCGGTCGATCGCGGTGACGTCGTCGAGGGTCGTCGTCGGTGCCCCGTCGAGCGGCGTCGCGGGCAGGGCCGAGACGGCGGCGGCCGGCTGCTCGGGCGCGGTGGGCGCCGTCGCACCCATCAGGCGCTTCAGCTCCACGTCGGCGAAATGCGCGAGCTTGCGGGCGCCGGCATGGGTGAAGTGCACGCCGTCGGCGGTGCGGAGCTTGGCGCTCTGCCCGTCGAGGTCCGGTCCGGTGGCGGTGTAGTGGTTGCGGTCGTCGGAGAAGCCCGGCCCGACATCGACGTAGGTGCCCCCCGCCTTGGTGACGGCATCCCGGACGATCTCGTTGAGGCTGCCGAGGTCGCGCGTCAGGCTCTCGCTGCGCATCGGCGGGGCGCCGACCCAGACGAGCGGAATCTTCCGGTCGGTGAAGACCTTCACCAAGGCGTCCACGCGGGTGCGGTAGACCTCGCGCCAGCGGTCGGAGAGCGGATCGAGGGTCTGGTCCCCGTCGCGCATCGGCTGGCGATCGTTGGCGCCGAGCATGACCACGGCATAGCCGACCTTCGGGTTCGCCTTCAGGTAGTCCTCGGCGGCCTTCGGCCAATCGACGACGTCCCTGCGCACGAGGCCGCTGTCGGCCTTGGCGCGATCGATCACCGCGACGTCGGCGGTGTCCTCGAACACGTCGTCCAGCCCGCGGCTGAGATGGTCGGCCAGCGAATCGCCGAACACCGCGATCTGGACCTTCGCCTCGGTCTTCTTCACGGCCGGCGCCGGCGCCGCGACCGTGGGCGCCGGCCGGGTCTGCGGACGCCGAAGCTGGCGGCCGGTCTCCGCGCTGGCGGGCGGGCGCACGCGCGGCGGGCGATAGGTCGGGGCCGCCTGCCGCGGCTCCGGCGGGCTCGGCCGGTCTTCCCACGGCCAGTAGAACTGGCGCTGCTCGGGCTCCGGCGCGGCGCGGCGCGGCGCGCGGGCATAGCCGTCGTCCTCGCGGTAATAGGCGTCGCGGCCGCGTCGGCGCGGCTGGTCGTAGCTGTCGCCCCACTGCGCCTCGGCCGGCGACGGCGGCAGGAGGACGAGCGGAAGCGCGAGGCCGGCCCCGAGCGCCAGAACGAGGCGGCGCGCCTTGGCGGCTGCCGCGTCGGCTCGGTTTGTCGCGTCGCGTCTCATGCGCCCTCCGGTCCCGCGGGCTTCGACCCGCGGGCGACCATAGCGGAGCGGTCGCGCCGCGTCTAAGAGCCTCCCGCAAAACCTCCCGCGCGCCGGCGGTCTCCTGTGCCCACGATGGCGCGACGGCGGTTCCATGACCGATGACGGGCGGCCATTCGACCCTGAGAGCGTCGGTCTTTCGACGAGACCCGATCGTTCGGCCCCCTCATCCTTCGCAGACGCCGAAGCGGCACCGCGAGGATGAGGGAAACGGGCCGACGAACGCGTCGACGGGGTTTCAGGCGGCGCGGACGGTGGCCAGGAAGTGCGCGACCTCTGCGCCGAGGCGTTCGGACTGGCGCGACAGCTCGGAACTCGACGCCAGGACCTGGGTCGCGGCAGCGCCCGTGTCCTCCGACGCGCGCGCCACGCCCGCGATGTGGGCCGTGACCTCGCTCGCACCGGCCGAGGCCTGTGCGACGTTGCGCACGATCTCCTGGGTCGCCGCTCCCTGCTCCTCGACGGCCGCCGCGATCGTCGCGGCCACCGCGTTGATCTCGCGGATCCGGGTCGTGATGCCGCCGATCGCGCTCACGGCCTGATCGGTCACGTGTTGCACGTGCCCGATGCGCTGGCTGATCTCCTCGGTGGCCTTGGCCGTCTGGCCGGCCAACTCCTTCACCTCCGTCGCGACGACCGCGAAGCCGCGGCCAGCCTCACCGGCACGCGCGGCCTCGATCGTGGCGTTCAGGGCGAGCAGGTTGGTCTGCGCGGCGATGTTGGAGATCATCCCGACCATGGCCCCGATCTGCTCGGCGGCGTGGCTGAGCTCCTGCACCAGCCGCGCCGTCTGATCGGCGTCCACCACGGCGGCTCGCGCCAGCTCGGACGAGCTGGACATCTGCCGTCCGATCTCCTGCACCGAGGATCCGAGTTGCTCGGCGGCGATGGCCACCGTGCTCACGTTGTCCGCCGCCTGCGTGGCCGCCGTTGCCACGATGCCCGACTGCGCCGCCGTGTCGCCGGCGGTTGCGGTCATCTGCTGGGCCGTCGCCTGCAGCTCGGTGGCCGCCGACGAGACCTGCCCGACGATGCCGCCGACGGCCGCTTCGAAGGCGTCGGCCATCTGCCGCATCCCGGCCTGGCGCTGCCGCTCCGCCTCCAGCCGCCCCTGGGACATCTCCTCCTCCAAGGCCTGCGTGCGGATCAGGTTCTCCTTGAACACCTGCACCGAGACGGCCATCGCCCCCAGCTCGTCGCCGCGCCGGGTCGCGGGCACCTCGGCCGCCGTGTCGCCCCGCGCGATGGCGCTCACGCAGGCGGCGAGCTGGCGGATCGGGCGGCCGATCGAGAGGGCCGAGAACACGGCCGAGCCGATCAGGACGAGGATGACGGTGCCGCCGATGGCGAGCCCGATCCGGTTGGCGGACTCGGCGGTCGCGACCGTGTTCCGCCGCGCCTCGTCCGCGAAGCGCTGGGCATTGGCGACCGATTCCGTTCCCGCCTCGTTCAACAGCGTGTTCACGCGCTGCTGCTCGGCGACGATCTGCGACAGCTTGTTCCCGTCGACGGACCGCGCGCCATTCTCGAAGCGGATGACGTCGGCCAGCGATGCCGCGAGGTCGGCATAGGTGACGAGATTCGTCCGAAGGTCCTGAAGAACGCCCGGGATCAGCGCGATCCGGATCGGCTCGTCGAGCGCCGCTGCGCCGGTAGCCTTGCCGGCGCGGATGCGCTCGGCGACGCGGGCGACCTGCTCGGTGGTTTCCGCGGTGCGGATGTCGCCGACCGCCGCTTGAAGCTCCGCGTGCGAGAGGCGGGTCTGCTGGATGCCTGCAAGGATGATCTGCTCGCGTCCGGCCGCGGCGTTCGCGTCGATGATATGCTGGGCGCTGATCCACTGGTTCATGACGAGGGCCGTGGCGAGCAGGACTCCGATTACGCCCGAAGCACCAAGTTTCTTTCCGATCGTCCAACGCATGATGACAAATCCCCCGGATTCTTGAGAAGATCAACAATCCGGACGACAGATCTGCGACGCGACATCGTGACGACCATCACGGACGTCTCGGAAGATAGAAGAATTTCATGGATGCATGATTGACCACACGTCTCACATTGCGCGTTTCCGGCTTGCGAACGACACCGTCCGAGAGCGCAAACCGCTCGGTTCGACTCCGAGCGATGAATAAAAGAGCGATATGCACTCTTTCGCCCCGGCTCGACGTTGCGTTCCGACGGAGCGTCTGGCCAAGTCGGGCGATGCCCGCCCGACGCCATGCATCCTCCTACCAGTTGCTCAACCTACTCGAGGCGACCGGCCAGGTCGGCGTCTGGTCCCTTAACCTGCGGACCGGCGAAATGAGCGGCTCGCTGGGCCTCGCCCACATCACCGGCCTGCCTTCGGACGAGAGCCTCCTCGGCCTGCTCGACCGACTTCTCCACCCGGACGATCGCGAAGCTCTCGGCGAGCTGTTCGACATGCTCTACAGCGGCCGGGCGATCGACCGCACGGTCCGGCTTGTGCGTCCCGACCACACCGTGCGCTGGGTTTCGGTCAAGGCCCAGATCGTTCTCGACGACGCCCATCGGCCGATGCGTGCCGAGGGCATCGCCTTCGACGTGACCGGCCCGCACGAGGCGCGTCTGCTCGCCGAGCAGAGCACCGCACGCTATCGCGGCCTCGTTCATGCCATCGCGGCCGTGGTCTGGACGACGGCTCCGGACGGGAAGGCGCGGCCAAGCCCGACATGGCAGGTCCTGACCGGGCAGACGGGACCGGAGATGCAGGGCGACGGTTGGCTCGCCGCGATCCACCCGGAGGATCGGGCACGGATCGAGTCGGCATGGCGAACGGCGATGGAGCACGGCACGCCTTACGAGGCGGATCACCGCGTTCTCTGCGCGGACGGGACGGTCCATTGGTACAGCAACCACACCATACCTCTCCACGATGCCGATGGTTCGGTGCGCGAGTGGATCGGGATCATGCAGAAGATGCCGCCCAGCGGTCGATTCTCGTCGCCTGAGATCACCGGGACGCTCGTGCGCGGAGCCCGCGCGATGCTGCGCTGGTCCGTCGTGGATCTGGCTCGGGCCGCCGGCGTCTCGGTCTCGAGCATCCGGCGCCTGGAGGAGGAGGTCGGGACGGTGCAGCCGCGAACCCGCTTGGCGATGCGTCGAGCCCTGGAAGGCGCCGGCATCGATTTCATCGGGACCCTCGACGGCATGACGGGGGTGATCTTGACCAAGGATCGGCGTGGCGCCTGATCGTGTGGATCTCGAGCCGACGCGCCGTCGGGGCCGGCGATCGATGATGCCGCGCCCTTGGCGGCCGGCATCGCCGGACGGTTCGACGTCATGCCCGCTCGGATCGGACGTGTCTTGAGAGCGCCTTCAGGCGAGGTGGATGCCGGCTCGCGCGAAGCACGGTCGACGATGCAACACGCGGGCGCCCCTCATAAAACGCCCGATCATCGGAGCCTCCTCCTGTGTCTAGGACGGCGCGACGGACGTTTCGTGACGGCTGTCATGCCGGATCGCATAGACCGGAATCCCTGAGGCCCGGCGGAACGCCGCCGCCGTGCGGCGCGAGGTCCGGGCCTCGACGGGTCGGCCTCAGCGAGGCCTGGCGTCGGTCCGGCCCGCGAGACGGTCGCGCAGGGCGGGTGTGGCGTAGCCGTCGGCGGCCAGGCCTTCGCGGATCTGGTAGCGCCGGATCGCCTCGCGCAGCTTCGGCCCGGCGCGGCCGTCGGCTTCGCCGGCATAGAGGCCCTGCGCGGCGAGGCCCGTCTGCAAGGCCTGGAGGCCGGCCTTGTCGAGGCGGGACGCCGCGCTCGGCCAGGGTGCGACGAGGGGCGGCCCGCCGGCTAGGCGGTCGGCGAGATGGCCGACCGCCAGCGCGTAGGAATCCGAGGTGTTGTAGCCGCGGATCACCTCGAAGTTGTCGGTGATCAGGAAGGCCGGCCCGCCGGCGCCGCCGGGCAGGAACACGGACGCTCCGCCCTTGTCCGGCAACGGGCCGCCATCGATCCGGCTGACGCCGCGGCGCGAGAATTCAGGCAGGTCCGCGGCGTAGCGCGTCAGGTCGAAGCCCTCGGGCAGGCGGACGGCGTAGCCCCACGCGATCGCGGGATTCCAGCCGAGGTCCTTGAGGTAGGCGGCGATCGAGGCGAGGGAATCGGCGTCGCTCGCCCAGATGTCGCTGCGGCCGTCCCCGTCGAAGTCGACCGCGTGCGCCAGGAACGTCGAGGGCAGGAACTGCACCTGTCCCATCGCGCCGGCCCAGCTGCCGAGCATCCGGTCCGGCGCGACGTCCCCGCGCTGCTGGATCGCGAGGGCGGCGAGCAACTCGTCGCGAAACAGCGTGCCGCGGTGCCGGGCGGCGGCGAGCGTCGCCAGCGCGCGGATCGTCGGCACCGAACCGCCGCTCGCGCCGAAATCCGACTCGATGCCCCAGATTGCGAGGAGCACCGAGGCCGGAACGCCGTAGCGCGCCTCGATCGCCGGGAGGGTCGGCCCGAGCGCCGATCCACGGGCCCGGCCGCGGGCGATCCGCGCCGGCGAGACCGCCCCGACGAGATAGTCCCATACCGGCCGCCCGAACTCGCTCTGACCCTTGATGCGGGCGAGCACAGCAGGGTCGGGCACGACGTCGCGGAACGCCGCATCGAAGGTCGCCGGCGCGATGCCCTTCGCGAGCGCATCCGTGCGGAGAGCCGCGACGAAGCCGGGGAACGCGTCCGCCCGACCGGCTTGCCCGACGGCGGCAGGCTCGGCGAGGGAGCCGCCCGGAGCGGCGGAGAGGCAGAGGGCGAGGAGCGCGGCGCGGATCGGGCGCACGGCCTCAGTGCCGGTTGCGCTTGGGCAGGGCGTCTTCCCAGTCGAGCGCCTGGCGCACGATCGCGTCGAGGTCGTCGTGCTTCGGGCGCCAGCCGAGCTGCTCGCGGATCCGCGACGCCTCGGCGACGATCCGCGCCGGATCGCCGGGGCGGCGGGGCGAGAGGCGCACCGGGAAGTCGCGACCGGAGACGCGCTTCACCGTGTCGATCACCTCGAGCACCGAATAGCCGGTGCCGTAGCCGCAATTCAGCGTCAGGCTCTCGCCGCCGGCGCGCAGGTGGTCGAGGGCGACCCGGTGCGCCTCGGCGAGGTCGGAGACCTGGATGTAGTCGCGCAGGCACGATCCGTCCGGCGTCGGGTAGTCGGTGCCGAACACCTCGAGATGCGGGCGCTGGCCGAGGGCCGCCTGCGTCGCGACCTTGATCAGGTGGGTGGCGTTCGGCGTGGACTGCCCGGTGCGCCCGCGCGGGTCGGCACCGGCGACGTTGAAGTAGCGTAGGATGACGTAGCTGAAGCCGTGCGCGGCCGCCGCGTCGCGGATCATCCACTCGCTCATCAGCTTCGAGCGGCCGTAGGGGTTGATCGGGTTGGTCGCGAGGTCCTCCGGCACCGGCACGGTCTCCGGCTCGCCGTAGACCGCGGCGGTCGAGGAGAAGATGATGTGCTTCACGCCGGTGCGCACCGCGGTCTCGATCAGCGCGCGCGTCTTCACCGTGTTGGCGAGGTAGTAGTGCAGCGGGTCGGCGACCGAGTCCGGCACGACGATGCGGGCGGCGAAATGGGCGATCGCGTCGACGCGGTTCTGCAGGATCGTCTCGGTGACGAGACCGGGGTCGCCGACGTCGCCGCGCACGAGCTTCACCTCCGGCGGCAGGGCCCAGTCGAACCCGGTGGAGAGGTCGTCGAGGACGACCGTCTCCTCCCGCCCGGCATCCTGCAGGGCGAGAACCATGTGACTGCCGATATAACCGGCACCACCCGTGACCAGAACCGCCATCGTTGCCCCTGAAAGAAACCGCGCCAACCAGCAAGCGGAAGCTTGCTTTTAACCGTTAATGCTCAATCGTGCCGCGCAACGGCGCGAAGCCGTCCGCTTGCCGTGCTAGTGTTGCCCGGAACGCCCGGCCCGTCCAACTCCCACGTTTGGGTTTTTGCTCGATGAAACCGATCCGAAAGGCCGTCCTCCCCGTCGCGGGCCTCGGCACCCGCTTCCTGCCGGCCACCAAGGCCGTCCCGAAAGAGATGCTGACGGTGGTCGACCGGCCGGTCGTCCAGCACGTGGTCGACGAGGCGCGGGAAGCCGGCATCGAGCACTTCATCTTCGTCACCGGCCGCGGCAAGGCGGTGATCGAGGACCATTTCGACATCGCGTTCGAGCTCGACCGGATGCTGCAGGAGCGCGGCAAGACCGCGGCCTACGAGGAGCTGAAGCGCGACCTGCCGGCCGCCGGCCAGACCAGCTTCACCCGTCAGCAGGCGCCGCTCGGCCTCGGCCACGCGGTGTGGTGCGCCCGCGAGATCGTCGGCGACGAGCCCTTCGCCGTGCTGCTGCCGGACATGCTCAGCCGCGGCTGCATGGGCCAGATGCTCGCTGCCTACGAGCGCCACGGCGGCAACGTCGTCGCCGTCGAGGAGGTCGCGCCGGAGGAGACGCATCAGTACGGCATCGTCAGCGTCGGCGAGACCTTCGGCCAGACCTTCGAGGTCACCGGCATGGTCGAGAAGCCGAAGCAGGGCACCGCGCCTTCGAACTTCATCATCTCGGGCCGCTACATCCTCCAGCCGGAGATCTTCGGCATCCTCGAGCATGGCGAGAAGGGCGCGGGCGGCGAGATCCAGCTCACCGACGCGATGATCAAGCTGATGGCCGAGCAGGACTTCTTCGGCATGCACTACGAAGGCCGCACCTACGACACCGGCTCCAAGCTCGGCTTCCTCACCGCCAACATCGCCTACGCGCTCGACCGCAAGGATCTGGCCGGCCCGCTCAAGGCCGAGATCGCGAAGCTCCTGGCCGCCGGTTAGGCGGCTGCGGACGTGCAGCCGGAGCGGGCGGGGTATGCGCAACCGGTAGGGGTATTCCGCTTGCGTTTTGTGCGCCGCAATTTACTTTGTGCATTGCGGGATCGCGATGGCGTCGCGGTCCGGCAGCCCTTCTTGGGCGTTTCCTCCCTAGACTTCGGGCCGCTCCTTCGGGGGTGGCCTTTTTTCTTGGTCACAGGACTGCCCGACGTGTTTGGTCGGGCCCGGGGTCATCAGTTTCACGCAACCACGGTTCTGCACGCTCCTCGTCATCCCGGGGCGCCGAAGGCGAACCCGGGACCCGGAACCGCAGGCCGTAATCGATCCTGCCGTCGTCGGCTCTGGATCCCGGGTTCCGCTGCGCGGCCCCGTGACGACGGGGAGGGGCTGATCGGTTATGCCCGCTCGCGGGCGAGGATTCCCGTAGAACGACAGGCAACCTCGGAAGGACCTGCGGCGCCCTGCGCCGGATCCGACGAGTGGCCGTTATCGACCTATTCGGCGGCGATGCCGATCGGCGTCTCCGAGCCGAGGTCGTCGGCGACCTCGACGATCGCCTCGCCGAGCGTCTTGGCCAAGTCGAAGAAGCCCGGCGTGATCGCGAGACTCGCCTCGTTCATGTAGAGCGCCCGGTTGATCTCGATCTGCAGCGCGTGCCGGCCGATGTTCGGCTCGCCGTAATGCTCGGTGATGAAGCCCCCGGCATAGGGCTTGTTGCGTACCACCTTGTAACCGCGGGCGCGGAAGGCCGCCTCGAAAGCGTCGATCAGCGCCGGGTCGCAGGCGGTGCCGAAGCGGTCGCCGAGCACGAAGTCCGCCCGCGCATAGTGATCGCGCCCGAGGCTCGACGACGGCATCGAGTGGCAGTCGATCAGCATGCAGCGCCCGAATTCCCGCACCGTGCGCAGGATCAAGCCGCGCAAAGCCCGATGATACGGCTTGTACAGCCCGTCGATGCGCGCCACCGCCTCGTCCACCGGCATGCGCGCGGCATAGATCTCCTGCCCGTCCGAGACGACGCGCGGCACCGTGCCGAGGCCGCCGGCGACGCGCATCGAGCGCGTGTTGGCGAAGGGCGGCAGGCGGCCCTCGAACATCCGCGGGTCGAGCTCGTAGGGCTCGCGGTTCACGTCGAGATAGGCGCGCGGGAAATTGCAGCGCAGCAGCGGCGCGCCGAGCTCGACCACCTGGGCGAACAGCCGGTCGACATGCGCGTCCTCCGACCGGCGCAGCGACAGCGCGTCGAGCCGCGAGGCCTTCAGGAAGCTGTCCGGGTAGACCGACCCGGAATGGCCGGTGTTGAACACGAACGGCAGCGTGTGCCGCGTCGGCTCGTCCACGGCGAAGGCGGGCGAGAAGCCGAAGGCGTCTGTCTGATGCGGAAAGGGGAGCGTCATCGGCGGGGAGGCGCACCGTCGGGAATGGGAACGGCCAACGTCAAGGCCGCACTGTGGGGCGGCGGCGGCGGCCTGTCCACCGTGCCGGCGGGCTCCGGCATGGCCGCGCGGTGCGGCCTGTCACCTCGCAGGGGCGGCAAATCCTAACGTCTTGTTTACCGTTGGCTCCCTTTATGAAAAGAACGTTGCGATTCGAGGGTCCGGAACCGTCCGATGAAAATTCTCTTGGCGGAAGACGACAACGACATGCGCCGGTTCCTGGCCAAGGCGTTGCAGAATGCCGGCTTCGACGTGCTGTCGTTCGACAACGGCCTGTCGGCCTACAATCGCCTGCGCGAAGAGCCGTTCGAGCTGCTGCTGACCGACATCGTGATGCCTGAGATGGACGGGATCGAGCTCGCCCGCCGGGCGACCGAGCTCGACCCGGACATCAAGGTGATGTTCATCACGGGCTTCGCCGCCGTGGCGCTCAACCCGGATTCGAAGGCTCCCAAGGACGCGAAGGTCCTGTCGAAGCCGTTCCACCTGCGCGATCTGGTCAACGAGGTCGAGAAGCTGCTCGCCGCTTGAGGCGGCCGGCGTGACGTTCCGGCCATAGGCGATCGGGACCGCCGACCCCTATATGGTCGTGTCATCCGCGGGACGCGAACACGCCCATGAATCCGGTTACGATCTACACGACGGCGTGGTGCCCCTACTGCTCGGCGGCCAAGAGCCTGCTCAAGGAGAAGGGCGTCGCATTCCGTGAAATCGACGTCGAGAAGACGCCCCCCGAGCGCACCACCATGATGGCGCGCGCGGGCGGACGCACCAGCGTGCCGCAGATCTTCATCGGCGAGACCCATGTCGGCGGCTGCGACGACCTCTACGCCCTAGACAAGGCCGGCAAGCTCGATGCGCTGCTGAAGGCCTCCGCGAATGCCTGAGGCCCGCTTCGTCGCGGCCTGCGTGCAGATGCGCTCGGGTCGCGACCCGGGCGCGAACCGCGACGCGGCGGTGGCCGGCGTGCGGGAGGCGGCATCGCGCGGCGCGCAGTTCGTCCAGACCCCGGAGATGACCTCGCTGGTCGAGCGCGACCGCGCACGGCTCTTCGCGGTGGTGCGCGGCCAGGACGAGGACGAGACGCTGGCCGCGCTCCGCGACGCGGCACGCGAGACCGGGACGGTGGTGCAGATCGGCTCCCTCGCGATCCGCGCCGGCGAGAAGATCGCCAACCGCGCCTTCCTGATCGGCGCGGACGGCGCGATCGTCGCGGCCTACGACAAGCTGCACCTGTTCGACGTCGACCTGCCGAGCGGCGAGCGCTGGCGGGAATCTTTGACCTATACCGGCGGCGCCTGCGCCGTCGTCGCGCCGACGCCGTGGGCCGAGATCGGGCTCGGCATCTGCTACGACATCCGCTTCCCCGCCCTCTACCGGGCGCTCGCCGAGGCCGGCGCCTCGGTGCTGACGGCGCCGGCGTGCTTCACCCGGCAGACCGGCGAGGCGCATTGGCACGTGCTGCATCGGGCACGCGCGATCGAGACCGGATCGTTCATGATCTCGGCCGCCCAGGGCGGGACGCACGAGGACGGTCGCGAGACCTACGGGCACTCGCTCATCGTCGATCCGTGGGGCCGGGTGCTGGCCGATGCCGGCGGCGCCGAACCCGGCGTGATCCTGGCCGAGATCGACCTTTCCGCGGTCGCGGATGCGCGCGCGCGAATCCCCTCGCTACAACATGGGCGCCCGTTCACGATCGAGCGGGTCGGCTCCCCAGGAACCGCCCCGTCGTGACGGCATGATCCGGTACAGTCTCGTCTGCGAGGCCGGGCACAGCTTCGAGAGCTGGTTTCCCTCGTCCGAGTCCTTCGACGCGCAGGCGGCGCGCGGCCTCGTGACCTGCCCGGTCTGCGACACGTCGCGGGTGGTGAAGGGCCTGATGGCGCCGAGCCTCGCCCGCACCGACCGCGGGCGCCCGGTGGGCGGCGCGGACGCGGATCTGCCCGTGCCCGTCGCACCCGCCCCGGTGCCGATGATCGCCGAGCCGGAGCGGCGCATCCGCGAGATGCTGCGGAGCCTGCGCGAGCACGTCGTCGCATCGGCCGAGCATGTCGGGACGCGGTTCCCGGAGGAAGCGCGCAAGATCTATTACGGCGAGACGCGGGAGCGCGCGATCTACGGGCAGGCCAGCCCGGACGAGGCCCGCGCCCTGATCGACGAGGGCATCGACGTCGCGCCCCTGCCGCCGGTGCCCGACGATCGCAACTGATCGATCGCGCGGTCGAAGCGGCCGGGCGTTCGTAAGCGATCGCGTCGGATCGCTCAGGGCTTCGCTGCGGCCGTGCCGGCGATGCCGGCGAGCACGCAGGCGATGACCGCGTTCCAACCGGCGAGCGAGACGCCGAGCACCCGCATCGCCGCGGTCGAGCAGTCGACGACCTTCGTCGTCTGCAACGCGTTCAGAAAATCGCCGACGGCTGCCGGGTTCGCGCCGGTTCCGCCGCCGCAATCGGTCGGGCCCGGCCAGAACCCCCACTCCGCGCCGGCGTGGTAGGCGCCGAGCCCGGCGCCGTAGAGCAGGCCGGCCGCGGCCAGCCCGAGGGCGAGGCGCGAGAGCCGCTCGGGCAGGAACAGCGCGAGGACGGCGAGCGGCACCGCCGCGTAGTAGGGCAGGCGCTCGGTCAGGCAGAGCTTGCACGGCGCGTAGCCGTAGCCGAACTGCAGCACCAGGGCGGCGCCGACCGTGAGGATCGAGCCGATCAGGACGGCGAGCGCGGCGCGGCGCAGGCGCAGCAGGGCGGCGTAGCTCATCTAGAGGATCACCTTGAACAGGACGAAGCCGAGGACGATCACCGCGACCGAGATCGCGACGACCGCGTTGAGATGGCGGTCGAGCACGCCGCGGATCTGGACGCCGTAGCGCCCGAGCAGCCCGGCGAGGATGAAGAAGCGCGCGCCGCGGGTGACGATCGACAGCAGCGTGAACCAGAACAGGCTGTAATGGGCGAAGCCCGAGGTGATGGTCACGAGCTTGTAGGGGATCGGCGTCAGCCCCTTGAGCAGGATCACCCAGTGCCCGTACTCGGCATAGGATTGCTGGAAGGTCGCCGCCTTGTCCTGCAGGCCGTAGAGTCGGATCAGCCAGGTTCCGAGCGAGTCGAACAGCAGCGCGCCGATGGCGTAGCCGACGAGGCCGCCGAGCACCGAGCCGACCGTGGCGATCAGCGCGTAGAACCACACCCGGTCGGGCCGGCTCACCGCCATCGGCACCAGCATCGCATCGGGCGGGACCGGGAAGAAGGAGCTCTCGGCGAACGCCACGGCGCCCAGGACGTAGGGCGCGGAGGGCTTGCCCGAGAGTGCGAGTATCCACTCGTAGAGGCGGCGGATCATCGGGCCTGTCTGTGCATCGGGTTCCTCGGGGCAGGGCGCCCTTTGAGCACAGCCGGCCCGACCGCACCAGCGTGCCGGCGATCCACCGCACGCCGTGCGCGACCCCGGGAAAGGGCTTGGCCCGGCCACGGGACCTGTGCGAAAAGGCTCCCCGTCGCGGGTATGGTGGAACTGGTAGACGCGGGCGACTCAAAATCGCCAGCCGCAAGGCGTGGGGGTTCGATTCCCTCTACCCGCACCAACCTTCTCATTCCTGCTCCAGGAATCGTCGGATCCAGCCCGCCACCCGGTGCCGGTCGTCCGGTGCGTCGAGCGAGGCGAGCGCCGCTTGCGCCCGCTCCGGATCGTCCTGCGCATCGGCATGGCCGGCGATCAGGGCGCGGGTGTAGTCGGGCTCGAATTCCGGGTGGAACTGCACCGACAGCGCGGCGCGGTCCCGGTATTCCAGCATCGCGTAGGGCGTGAAGGCGCTCGCCGCGAGCACGCGGGTCGCGGGCGGGGCCACGACGACCTGATCCTGATGGAACGCCGCCACCGCGATCCGCGTCGCGTCGTCCATGAACGGCGCCCGCTCCGTCACCGCGTAGCCGTGCAGGCCGAGGGCGCGCCCCTTCTCCGAACGGATCGCGCGGCCGCCATAGGCCTCCGCCATCACCTGATGCCCGAAGCAGATGCCGACGAGGCGCTTCTCCGGCGGGAGCGCGCGCAGGGCCGCGATCAGCGGCGCGATCCACGGCAGCGGATCGTAGACGCCGGCCGCCGAGCCGGTGACGGCGTAGCCGTCGAACGCCTGCCAATCGGTGGGCATCCGTCCTGCGCGGACATCGAAGATCGTGCTGTCGTGCGCCGGCCCGATCATCCGGGCCGTCATCGCGCCGTAGGAGGGAAAGCGGTCGAGCCGCGCCGGAGGCGATCCGGCTTCGAGGATGGCGATGCGCACGTGACCGACCGCTGCTGATGATCCGCGACCGGCATCGCGCCGTTCGCGCCGCGATGCAACCGGCTCAGGCGGGGCGCGCGGTCCGCCCGACCCGTCGCGGCCGGACGGCGGGCTTCAGGCGGATGTCCATGGCGTTGCCGCGCCAGACGATCGCGCGATGGGTCCAGGCCGCGCACCAGACCAGCGGGATCAGCGCGTCGCGCAGAACGAAGGCGAGGAGCAGGCGGGGGGCGTGGAACCAGCCGGCGCGCGTCGCCAGCCGGAGCTCGGCGGCGTAGCCCAGAGCTGCGAGAGCGGCGAGGCCGGCCGCCGCCGTCCAGGTTCCGGCCAGGAGCCCTGCGAGCAGGAACGGCAGCAGCGTGCCGCTGGCGATCTCGGGCGCGAAGAACAGCGGGAACGTCACCCGGCGCAGGCGCGCCCAGCGGATCTGGCGGGACCAGACCTCGGACGCCCTGCGGCGCCCCAGCGGCTGCTCGAACGGCGCCGCGACGAGGTGGACGCGGCGGCCGGCCGCGCGCACCAGCTTCGTCGCCGCCGCGTCCTCGGCGATCTCGGCGGCCAGCGCCCGGATGCCGCCCTGCGCCTCGAGGAACGGGCGATGCCAAAGCATGCTCTTGCCCTGCGCGAAGCCGAGCCCCACCGCCTCGCCGGCATATTGCCAGCGCGCCTGGAGGGTGTTGAGAAAGGCGCACTCGACCGCGGCCCAGATCCCGTCCGGCCGCGCGCCGATCGGCGTCGAGCAGACGAGGCCGGTGTCGGCGCGCCACGCCGCCTGCATCCGCTCCAGGTAGTCCGCCGGCATCAGCACGTTCGAGTCGGCGATGACGATCCAATCGTGTCGCGCCGCCTCCCAGCCCCGCACGCAGTTGTTGAGCTTCGGGTTGTCGCTGATGCGCTCGTCGCCGATCAGGATGCGGGCCGGAACCTGCGGATGCGCCGCGACCAGGCGGCGGACCAGCGGCAGCACCGGATCGGCGGCATCGGCGACGCAGAACAGGATCTCGTAGGCCGGGTGGTCGAGCGCGAAGCCGCGGGCGAGGGTCTCCTCGCTGAAGGTCTCGAGGCCGCAGACCGGGCGCACCAGGGAGATCGGCGCGCCGGCGGGGAACGTGGTGTCGCCGGGCGAACGGCCGATCCGCCGACCCGCCACGATCAGGCTCGCGAGGTGGACGATCGTCAGGAGCGCGCACGGCGCGAGGGCGAGCGCGGTGCCGTCGAGGGCCGGTAAGGTGCTGGCGAGACCCATGCGGCACGCATCTCCGAACCGGCCTGTCCCGCGGCGTGCGGCCGCGCCGGCGGACTGCCCCTAACAGGGTGCGCATTTCAGCCGTATGACAGCCTGGGGGCACCCAGGGGAGCGAAGCTTTGGCTGAAGGCGGAACCGTCGCGATCCTCGGAGCCGGCATGGCGGGCGGCGCCGCCGCCCAACGCCTCGCCCAAGCCGGCATCGCCGTCCGCATCTTCGACAAGGGCCGCGGCATCGGCGGGCGCATGGCGACGCGGCGCACCGGGACGGGCCAGCGCTTCGACCACGGCGCGCAGTTCTTCCGCGCCAAGGGCGACGCGTTCCGCTCGCAGTGCGCAACCTGGATCGCGTCCGGCGCCGCTGCGCCCTGGGGCGAGGACGGCCGCACCGTCGGCCTGCCCGGCATGCCGGCGCCGGTCCGGGCCCTGCTCGACGGCTTTCCGGTCTCGCTCGAGACCACGATCATCCGCATCGCGCGCTCGGAGGCCGGCTGGATGCTGACGGATGCGGACGGCGTCGCCAGCGGTCCCTTCGCCGCCGTTGGTCTGACCTTCCCGGCGCCGCAGGTCGTGGCGTTGATTGCGGCGAGCGGTCTCGTCCTGCCCGGGCCGGAGCGGGCGACCTACGCGCCGTGCTGGTCGCTGCTCCTCGACCTCGACGAGCACCCCGGCTTCTCGAAGGCGCATCTGGCGTTCGCGGACGGTCCGATCGCGCTGATCGTGCGCGAGGAGACCAAGCCCGGACGCGCGGCCGGTCACGCCCTGGTGGTGCATGCCGCGCCGGACTGGTCCCGCACGCATCTGGAGGATCCGCGCGAGGCGGTCCGGGCCGCGCTGATCGGCGCGCTCGAAGCCCGTCTCGGCCGGGCGGTCCGCCCGGCCTACGTCGCCGTCCATCGCTGGCGCTACGCCATGGTCGAGACGGCGCTCGGCGAGCCCTGCCTCTACGATCCGGCGCAGCGGCTGGGCGCGGCCGGCGATTGGTGCCTCGGCCCGCGGATCGAGGCGGCCTTCGACAGCGGCCGGGCGCTGGGCGAGCGCATCGTCGCGGACCTGAAGGGCGCGCGGTGATCCCGCCGATCGTGTTCCACCCGGCCTACGAGGCGAGCCTGCCGGCCGGGCACCGGTTCCCGATGCGCAAGTACGGGCGGCTCGCCGAAGTCCTGACGGAGCGCGGGCTGGCGCCGCGCGGGTTCGTGACGCCGGAGCCGGCCTCGCCCGAGCTGCTGCGGTTCGCCCACGATGCAGCTTACGTCGAGGCCGTCCTCGGTCTTTCGGTCCCGCGGGCGATCGAGCGGGCGATCGGCCTGCCGGTGGACGCGAGCGTCGTCCGCCGCTCGCGCGCCTCGGTCGGCGGCACGCTGCTCGCGGCGCGCCTCGCCCTCGCGCAGGGTCTCGCCGGAAGCGCCGCAGGCGGGAGCCATCATGCCCGGCGCGAGCAGGGGGCGGGGTTCTGCGTCTTCAACGACGTCGCGGTCGCCGCCCGCGCCCTGCAGGCCGAGGGCGCGATCCGGCGGGCGCTCGTGGTCGATTGCGACGTGCACCAGGGCGACGGCACCGCCGACTGCCTCGCGCGCTCGCCGGACCTCT
Organism: Methylobacterium sp. J-092; assembly: GCF_022829325.1. Classification (NCBI taxonomy): domain Bacteria; kingdom Pseudomonadati; phylum Pseudomonadota; class Alphaproteobacteria; order Hyphomicrobiales; family Methylobacteriaceae; genus Methylobacterium; species Methylobacterium sp. J-092. The sequence goes on from NZ_JAKSXU010000212.1 coordinate 27,010, forward strand.
TCACCCTCTCGATCCACTGCGAGAAGAACTACCCGACCGCCAAGATCGCCGGCGACCTCGACATCGGCCTGCCCGACGGGCTCGACGATGCCGGCTACCTCGCCGTGCTCGAGGCGCGGCTTCCGCCCCTCCTCGACGCGCTGGCGCCCGACCTCGTGTTCTACAATGCCGGCGTCGACCTGCATCGCGACGACCGCCTCGGCCGGCTCGCGCTCAGCGACGACGGGCTGCTTGCCCGCGACCGCTTCGTCGTCGGGCAGGCGCGCGCCCGCGGCATCCCGCTCGTCGCGGTGATCGGCGGCGGCTACACGCACGATGTCGACGCGCTCGCGGGCCGCCACGCCCTGGTGTTCCAGGCGCTGGCGGCCAACGCCCTCTACTGATCCGCGGGCAGCGCCCGCGCCTGGGTCTCGAGGGCGTCGAACAGGCAATTCAGCGCCGCGCCGTCGAGGCGGTGGAAGTCGAGCGAGCGGCTCAGCATCAGGCCGAGGATCGAGAAGGTCAGCGCCGCACCCTGGCCCGCGCGCCCCTCGATCGCGCCCATCGCCGCGAGCTGCTCGGCCAGGAAGTCGGAGAAGGCCGCCACGGCCTCGGGGTTGTCGGCCGACGCGATCAGCAGGGCATCCGGAAACCCGCATTCCTCGGCGTACATCTCGCGGGCATGGGCGATCACCGCCAGCGGCAGCGCGGCGGGCCCTCGCGGGCCGGCGGCGAGGCAGGCGGCGATGCCGGCGCGAAGCCGGCCGACCTTGCGGACCGCCAGCGCGGTCACCAGCGCATCCTTCGAGGCGTAGTGGTGCAGCACGCCGCCCTTGCTCAGCCCGGCTTCCACCGCGACGGCGTCGATCGTCAGCGTGCGGCTGCCGGAGCGCCGCAGCAGGGCTTCGGCCGCGTCGAGGATCACCTCGGCGCGATCCTGTCGCCGGCTACGCGTCTTCGTCGTCCCGTCGTCCATCGATACCGCCCGTAAAAACCGTCTGGACGGTCGGTAAGATAGCGGATAAGTTCCGGCCGCGATAGATCGAGTCGGGACCATGCACGCCGTGAACCGAGGTTTTTCCATCGTCCTCGCGTCGACGCTGCTGGCGGCGACCGCCGTCCGTGCCGATCCGGTGCCGCTGATGGCGCAGACCCTGGTGCGCACGGTGATCGCGGCGGAAAGCTCGGTCGCCGGCGACGTCGTCTTCACCGGCGACGTCCAGGCGCAGGGGCAGACCAGCGTCTCGTTCCGCACCGCCGGCAAGATCGAGACCCGCCTCGTCGAGGTCGGCGACCATGTCGCGGCCGATCAGGTCCTGGCCCGGCTCGACCCGCGCGAGCAACGCTCGAACCTCGCCAACGCGCAGGCGGCGCTCGCCTCAGCTGAGGCGCTGTCGACCCAGGCCAAGCTCGGGTTCAAGCGCCAGGAAGCGCTGATGGCGAGCGGCTACACCACGCGGCCCTCCTACGACAACGCCGAGCAGCAGCTGCGCACGACCCAGGCCGCGGTCGATTCGGCCAAGGCGGCCCTCGGCACGGCGCAGGAACAGCTGTCCTACACCGAGCTGAGGTCGGGCGTGGCCGGCATCGTGCTCAGCCGCTCCCTGGAGACCGGGCAGGTGGTGCAGGCCGGCCAGTCGGTCCTGACGCTGGCGCAGGACGGGCCGCGCGATGCGGTCTTCAACGTCTACGAGGCCTTGCTGGCGTCCCCTCCGCAATCCGGCACCGTCGACGTGACGCTCCAGGGCGACCCGTCGGTGACCGCCATCGGCAGCGTCCGCGAGATTTCGCCCAGCGTCGATCCGGCCTCCGGCACCGTCCGCGTCAAGGTCGGTCTCAAGCAGACGCCGCCCGCGATGAGCCTCGGCGCGGTGGTGATCGGCCGCGGCCGGTTCCAGAGCCACGCGGCGATCCTGCTGCCGTGGTCGGCGCTCTACCGGTGGGAGGACAAGCCCGCGGTCTGGGTACGCGATCCCGCCGGCGGCACGGTGGCGCCCCGCATCGTGACGATCGACCGCTACGGCCCCGACAGCATCGCGCTGTCGAGCGGGGTCGCGTCGGGCGAGGAGGTCGTCATCGCCGGCATCCAGTTCCTTCGCCCCGGCCAGACCGTGACGGTGGCCCAGCAGGTCGCGACGGGAGCCGCGAAGTGATGGTGTTCAAGCGTTTCTTTGCCGCCGCGTTCCCTTCCTCCTCCCGCGCAGGGGGGAGAGGCGGGCGGTTTCGGGCCCCTTCCATCCTCGTCGGAACGTCGCTGCTCGCGCTCGCCGCCTGCAAGCCCGCCGAGGAGGCGAAGGCGCCGCCGGTGCGGCCGGTCCTGTACGCCGTCGCCAAGCCGATCGCGTCGGTGCGGTTCGGGCCGTTCGCCGGCACGGTCGAGCCGCGCTACCAGTCGCAGCTCGGGTTCCAGATCGCCGGCCGGGTGGTCGCGCGCGACGTCACCGTCGGCGACCTCGTGAAGAAGGGGCAGCGGCTCGCCGCCCTCGACACCGTGGTGCCGCGCTTCGCGATGACCCGAGCCGAGGCCGACGTGGCGGATGCCAAGGCGCAATCCGAGAACGCCGCCGCCACCGAGGCGCGGACCCGGCGCCTGATGGAAGGCGGCAACGTCACCCAGGCGCAGCTCGACAGCACCGTCGCCAACCGCGACACCGCGCAGGCGCGGCTGACCCAGGCGCAGGCGAGCCTGGAAAAGGCCCGCGACCAGATGGGCTACACCGAGCTCCATGCCGACTTCGACGGCGTCGTCACCCAGCGCAACGCCGAGATCGGGCAGGACCTCACCGCCGGGCAGACGGTGGTGACCGTGGCGCGGCCCGAGGTGCGCGAGGCGGTGGTCGACATCCCCGACGACCTCGTCGCGGCCATGCCGAAGGACGGCCGCTTCACCGTGGCGCTGCAGAGCGCCCCCGAGATCACCGCCGTCGGCACCGTGCGCGAGACCGCGCCCTTCGCCGATGCGAGCACCCGCACCCGGCGCATCCGGATGTCGCTCGACAACCCGCCGCGCGCGTTCCGGCTCGGGGCGACGATCACCGTGTCGCTGGTGCGCAGGATCGCGCCGCGCTTCGTGCTGCCCGCCACCGCCATCCTCGGCGCCGAAGGGCGCGATTCCGTGTGGATCGTCAACGCCGCCGGCGACGCGGCGAAGCGGTCCCCGGTCACGGTCTCGGACCGGAAGGGCGACTATGTCGGCGTCGCGAGCGGGCTGGCGGCGGGCGACCGCGTCGTCGTCGCCGGCGTCCACTCCCTCGCCGACGGCCAGACGATCCGCCTGGCGGATGCGCCCATCGTCGTTCCCGGCACGCAGGACTTCTGATCGTGGGTAGCTTCAACGCATCGGAATGGGCGCTCTCGCACCGCTCGTTCGTGTGGTTCCTCATGGCGATCTGCCTGGTGGCCGGCACGCTCGCCTATCGCGGGCTCGGCCGCGAGGAGGACCCGCCCTTCGCGATCAAGACGATGGTGGTTCAGGCGGTATGGCCGGGCGCCACCATCGGCGACACGCTCGAGCAGGTCACCGACCGGATCGAAAAGGAGCTGCAGCAGGTCGCGACCCTGGACTACGTCCGCAGCTACACCACGCCGGGCAACGCGACGGTGTTCGTGCAGCTGCGCGACACCACGAAGGCGTCCGAGATCCAGCCGTCGTTCTACCAGGTCCGCAAGCGCCTCGGCGACATCCAGGGCACCTTCCCGCAGGGGATGCAGGGGCCGTTCTTCAACGACGAGTTCGGCGACGTCTACGGCAACGTCTACGGCTTCACCGCCGACGGCCTGAGCCACCGCCAGCTGCGCGACTACGTCGAGGGCGTGCGCACCGAGATCCTGAAGGTGCCCAACATCGGCAAGACGCTGCTGCTCGGCACGCAGAAGGAGACGATCTTCCTCGACTTCTCGACGCGCAAGCTCGCTGGCTACGGCATCGACATCCAGTCGCTAATCAAGACGCTGCAGAGCCAGAACGCGATCTCGCCCTCGGGCGTCGTCCAGGCCGGGCCGGAGCGGGTCTCGGTGCGAGTGAGTGGGCAGTTCTCGTCCGAGACCTCGCTGGAGACCATCAACCTGCGGGTCAACGACCGCTTCTTCCGCCTGTCGGACGTCGCCGAGATCAGCCGCGGCTACGAGGACCCGCCGGCCGCCCTGTTCCGCGTCGACGGTAAGCCGGCGATCGGGCTGGCGATCGCCATGCGGCCGAACGCCAACCTGCTGCATTTCGGCGAGGACCTGAAGGCGCGCATGCGCCTGATCGAGGCGAAGCTGCCGATCGGCGTCGGCATCCACCTCGTCTCGGACCAGCCGCGGATCGTCGAGGAGGCGGTCGGCGGCTTCACCCAGGCGCTTCTCGAGGCGGTGGTGATCGTGCTTGCGGTGAGCTTCCTCAGCCTCGGCATCCGCGCCGGCCTCGTGGTCTCGATCTCGATCCCGCTGGTGCTGGCCATCGTCTTCGTCGTGATGCAGATTATGGGCGTCACCCTGCAGCGCATTTCGCTCGGTGCGCTGATCATCGCGCTGGGCCTGCTCGTCGACGACGCGATGATCACCGTCGAGATGATGGTCGCGCGGCTCGAGCTCGGCGATTCGCTGAAGAAAGCCGCGACCTTCGCCTACACCTCGACCGCCTTCCCGATGCTGACCGGCACCCTGGTGACGGTGGCCGGCTTCCTGCCGATCGGCTTCAACGGCTCGTCGGCCGGCGAGTACACCTACTCGCTGTTCGTGGTGATCGCCGCCTCGCTCCTGGTCTCGTGGGTGGTGGCCGTGCTGTTCGCGCCGCTGATCGGCGTGACGCTGCTGCCGAAGACCATGAAGAAGCACAGCCACGAGCCCGGCCGGATGGGGCGGCTGTTCCTGCGCGCGCTCGTCGCCGCGATGCGCTTCCGCTGGCTCACCGTCGCGGGCTGCGTCGCGCTGCTCGGCCTGTCGATGTACGGCATGACCTTCGTGCAGCAGCAGTTCTTCCCGGCCTCCGACCGCACCGAGATCCTGGTCGACTTCACCCTGCCGCAGAACGCGACGGTCACCGAGACGCAGGCCCAGATGGACCGTTTCGAGGCGACCCTGACGGGCGACCCCGACGTCGAGCGCTGGTCGTCCTATGTCGGCCAGGGGGCGGTGCGCTTCTACCTGCCCCTCGACCAGCAGCTCGCCAACAGCTTCTTCGGGCAGGTCGTCGTGGTGACGAAGTCGCTGGAGGCGCGCGACCGCCTGTTCCCCAAGCTCGAGGAGCGGGCGAAGCGCGACTTCGTCGGCACCGACGTGTTCGTGAACCCGCTCTCGCTCGGCCCCCCGGTCGGCCGGCCGATCCAGTACCGCTTGAGCGGGCCCGACCTCCAGGTGGTCCGCGCGAAGGCGCTCGCGCTCGCCGACATCGTCGCCAAGAGCCCGCATGTCGGCGTGCCGACCTTCGACTGGAACGAGCCCGGCAAGGTGCTGCGGGTCGAGATCCTGCAGGACAAGGCACGTCAGCTCGGCGTCACCAGCCAGGACATCGCCGGCATCCTCAACGGCGTCGTCGGCGGCACGGCGATCACGCAGGTGCGCGACTCGATCTACCTCGTCAACGTGATCGGGCGGGCGCAGGCGGCGGAACGGACCTCGCTCGACACCCTGCAGAGCCTGCAGGTGACGCTCGCCAACGGCTCGGTGGTGCCGTTGCTCGCCTTCGCGCGGATCGCCTACGACCTGGAGCAGCCGATCGTCTGGCGCCGCGACCGGGTCGCGACGCTGACGGTGCGCGCCCCGATCATCGACGCGACGCAGCCGCCGACCATCGTGGCGGCGCTCGCCGCCGACATCGACGCGTTCGCCGCCGCTCTGCCGGAGGGTTACGCGCTCGCTACCGGCGGCGCGGTCGAGGAGGCGGCCAAGGGCCAGGGCCCGATCGCCGCGGTCGTTCCGGTGATGCTGCTGACGATGGCGGTGTTCCTGATGATCCAGCTGCAGAGCGTGCAGAAGCTGTTCCTGGTGTCGAGCGTGGCCCCGCTCGGGCTCATCGGCGTCGTCGCGGCTCTGCTGCCCTCGGGCAAGCCGATGGGATTCGTCGCGATCCTCGGCATCCTGGCGCTGATCGGCATCATCATCCGCAACGCGGTGATCCTGGTGAGCCAGATCGAGGAATGCGAGGCCGACGGCCTCGGGCCCTGGGACGCGGTGGTGGAGGCGACCCGCCACCGCATGCGCCCGATCCTGCTGACGGCCGCGGCGGCGAGCCTCGGCATGGTCCCGATCGCCCGCGAGGTGTTCTGGGGGCCGATGGCCTACGCGATGATCGGCGGCATCATCGCGGCGACCTTCCTGACGCTGTTCTTCCTGCCGGCGCTCTACGTCGGCTGGTACCGGATCCGGCCGCCGGCCCCGAGCCGCCCGGCCGCTACCGCGGCTTGATCGGCCGGCGCGGCGAGGTCGGCGGCGCGGTCTCGTCGGGGGCGACCGCCTCGGGCGGGATCGCAACCGGCTTCGAGAACGCACCGAGGTTGTCGACCAGCTTCGTCAGCAGGCGGATCGTCTCGGCGACCTCGTCCGCGCTGAGCGCGGCGAGGAAGTTGCGCTCGCGCTCCAGCGCCACGACGGTGATGCGGTCGTGCAGGTCGAGGCCGGCGGGCGACAGCGCCAGCAGGCGGCGGCGGGCGTCCTTCGCGTCGCCCTGGATCAGCACCAGGCCGCGGCTCTCCATCCAGGCGATGCTGCGGCTCACCACGGCCTTGTCGAGGGCCGACAGCTCGCAGATCCGGTGTGCGGTGATCCACGGCTCGGAGGCGAGCCGATACATGATCCGCCAGTCGGTCAGGCCGACTCCGAAATGCTGCCGGTAGAAGATCGAGGCGTTGTTGGTCAGCGTGTTCGACAGGTGCGTCAGCAGTGCCGGCACGTAGACGTCGGGATCGACGATGGCGGGCTCGTCCCGGCTCACCGCGGGGGATTCCTGTGCGCCGGCGATCGATCCACCCATTGACCATGCCCCGCCGAGACGTGTTCCGCCGCGCATCCGCTCGCGCGTTGCCGGATCGTCCCGGTATCCGGAATACTTAGACCCGATCGCACCCGTTGCGCACCTGCCGGCTGGAAACTTGTCTCCGCCGACACAACCTTTTTGGCCGTGCGCGGATCCGATCAGGGCGGCGTTGGGTCGCACAGGGCCGGCGCGAGCGCGCCGAGCACGGGCCGGTAGGCCGCAAGGTGGAGCCCGTCACGCATCGTGCCGGGTTTGGCGAAGCCCGTCGCCCCGTCGCGGATCGCGGCGAAGGGATCGGCGAAGCGGCAGCCGAGCCGCGCGCACAGGGATTTGAGCCGATCCGAGTAATCCGCGACCGCGAGCGGGTCGAGGCGCCCGTCGAGCGCGCGACCGATCGGCGGCAGCGCCGTCACGACGAGGCGATCCGTGTTCGCCGTCAGCTGTTGGATGATCCGCGTCGCCGCCGCCTCGTAGCGCGCCGCCGCCGCGGCCTCGCGCGGGTGGTTCTTGGCCAGGATGTCGTTGGTGCCGATCGTCAGCACCGCCGCCCGCGGCCGGACCGGAAACCGGATGGTCGCGACGAGGTCGGCGTAGACCGGCGCGCTGGCGCCGCTGACGCCGCCGTTCACCAGTTCCAGGCCGCAGGGCCGCTGTGCTGGCGTTTCCAACTCGGCGTGGGAATCGCCGGCCAGGAAGACGTAGTCGGCGGGCGCCTCGTCGAGATGGACCTGCACCGCGGTGAGCCGGCCCTGCGCGTAGGCGCGGACGTTGACCGGCGCGACCGCGAGCATCCGCCCGAGCAGGATGCCGGTGCCGACGAGGGCGAGACCGGCGAGGCCGGCGACGATGTGGCGCCTCATGCGCGGGCGGTTCCGGCCCGGTCCACCGTCGCGTCGGGCCGGGAATCGGTCGTCGCGTAGTAGGGCTTGATGTCGAGGAGCGGGGTGCCGTCGAGGCAGTCGAGACCGCGCACCGTCAGGGTCGCGCCGTCGCGTCCGAGCAGCTCCACCACCGAGAGCGCGATCGGGTTCGGCCGCGCCGGCGAGCGCAGCGAGAACGTGCCGCGGCTGCCGTCGGCGTGGCGCGGGCGCTGCACCAGCAGGCCGCGCTCGGCCCGGTCCATCCAGTACAGCAGGATCAGGTGGCTCGCGCCCTCGACGTTCTGCAGGCCCGGCGCGTAGCGCGGATCGACCGCGACGGTGCATGCCGCGTCGGTCTGCAGCCCGTTCTTCGGGCAGTCTCCGCGAACCGTCCACGGCGTGCGGATGCGGCCGATGAAGTGGAGCCCGGCATCGGCGCGATCGGGGAGGGCGACGGCCTCCTCGCCCGCGCGGCGCGCGAACGCGTCGCCGGCGGCGTCCATGCTGGTCGCGTTCTTAGCATCCCGATCGGTCATCCGCCGGCTTTCGGGCAACGCGTCGCCGACCGCAAGCCCCGCCTCGCGCGCACGGGCGCCGGGGTGTAGAGCCGGGCGGGACGGGCCAGGCAGGATCTGAACGGGGAACGCGCGTGATCGAGAACGAACTGCGCCCGATGGAGGCGGTGGCCGACGTCGCGACCGCCGTCGACCGGCTGGTCGAGCTGCATGCCGGCGCGACCCAGGCCCTGCGCACCGCGCTGACCCGCACGCTGGACGGCGGCAAGCCGCCGGACGCTGCCGAGCGGCTGCAGTTCCGCTACCCGGAGCTTCGCGTGACCTACCGGCCCGCCGGCCCGGTCCCGCGCATCAGCCGTGCGACCGCCAAGATGCAGGCGCCGGGCACCTACAGCACCACCGTCACCAGCCCTGCCGACTTCCGCGCCTACCTGACGGCGCAGCTCGAGCCGCTGGTGGCCGATTACGGGGTCGGGCTCGAGGTCGGCCTGAGCGCGCAGGAGATCCCGTATTCCTACGTGCTCGAGCCCGGCACCGACCTCGGCGCGGGACGCGTCAGCCCGGCCGAGCTCGCGACCTGGTTCCCGGTGCCGCTGCTCTCGCTCGTCGGCGACGAGATCGCCGACGGGACCTGGCAGCCGATGGCCGACGAGCCGCGCCCGCTCGCTCTGTTCGACGCCGTGCGGGTCGATTACTCGCTCCGTCGCCTCGTGCACTACACCGGCTGCGACTGGCGCGAGGTCCAGCCCTGGATCCTGCTGACCAACTACCACCGCTACGTCGACCAGTTCGTCCGCCACGGGCTGGAGCGCCTCGCCTCCGGCGCGGAGGGCTTCACCAAGCTGGTCATGCCGGGGGGCATCACCGTGACGCGTGGCGAGGCCGCCTCCGCCGACCCGGCGGCGCTGATGGCCGCCTCGCCCTGGCACCGCTTCCAGATGCCGGCCTACCACCTCGCGTCCGAAGGTGCCGACGGCACCGCGCAGGGCACGACGCTGGTCAATATCGGCGTCGGCCCCTCGAACGCGAAGACGATCACCGATCACCTCGCGGTGCTGCGCCCGCATTGCTGGCTGATGGTCGGGCATTGCGGCGGCCTGCGGCAATCGCAGACCATCGGCGACTACGTGCTCGCCCATGGCTACATGCGCCGCGACCGCATCCTCGACGAGCTGGTGCCGCCGGACGTTCCGGTGCCGGCGCTCGCCGAGGTGCAGCTCGCGCTCCAGGCCGCGGCCGCGCAGGTCACGGGGGAGAAGGCCGACGCGCTGAAGCGGCGCCTGCGCACCGGCACGGTCGTCACCTACGACGACCGCAACTGGGAGCTGCGCTTCAGCCAGGAACGCCGCCGGATCAACCTCAGCCGCGCCATCGGCGTCGACATGGAGAGCGGGACGATCGCCGCGCAGGGCTACCGCCTGCGGGTGCCCTATGGCACGCTGCTCTGCGTTTCCGACAAGCCGCTGCACGGCGAGATCAAGCTGCCGGGCGCGGCCAACGCCTTCTACGAGCGAGCGGTGGCCGAGCACTTGCTGATCGGGCTCGCCGCCCTCGACATCCTGCGCGGCGACCGCCACGGCCTGCACTCGCGCAAGCTGCGCAGCTTCGACGAGCCGCCGTTCCGGTAGGCCGCGCCGCTACTTCAGCCTGCCGGCGATCCATCCGATGATCGCGTCGGCGACCTCGCCGTTGTTGGTCTCCAGCATCATCATGTGCCCGTTGCCGTGGATGCCGTGCTCGGCCAGCGCCAAGCGGTCGGGCTTGGCGCCCGCCTGCTCGAGGAAGGCGCCGGTGCAGTCGTCCATCGTCGCGCGGAACGAGGCCTCGGCCGTCACGATCACGGCCGGTACGCGGGCGAGATTCGGCAGCTTGCGTGCCGGCTCGGCCTGGAGCCAGCAGCGGATCTGGCCGGGCCGGAGCGGCGCCTCGGACTGCGCTACGACGAGGTCGGTCGGGGTCGAGACCGGCGGATCGAAGGTCAGCGGCACGCGGGTGATGCCGTAGGGCCGGGCACGCGCCTCGCCGACCTTCTCGTACCAGTCCGCTCCCCCCTTGAAGCGGATGTCGTAGAAGGTCGGCCCGTTCGGCTCGACCGCGACATGCGCCTTCACCAGGTCGGGGCGCCGGTCCGACACCGCCCATCCGAACACGCCGGCCTGCGAATGCGTCAGCAGGACGGACGGCCCGATCTTCTCGAGCAGCGCGATCAGCGCGGGGTCGACGAGCTCCTCGCTGCGCAGGGCGCTGGCGATGAACGGCACCTGCGAGAAGTAGAACTGGTCGAACGCCGCGTTGCCCCTCCCGCCGGCCCCGCCCGGCCAGCGGGTGTGAAGCTTGGCCTGCGGAAACAGGTCGAAGCGCTCCTGCCCGGTGAAGATCGTCTCCAGGTCGTTCGGCGCGAGCCGCGCATAGGGGCCGTAGGCGTCCGGATCGTCGCCGGACCGGCCGCGGCCGACCTGATCGACGACGTAGACGGCAAACCCCTTCTCGACGAACCGATCGACCCAGCCGGGACGCCCGTCCGGCGTGCCGAGGAAGTTCACGCCGGTCTGCGCCGTGCCGTGCACCATCACCACGGGATAGGGCTGCGCCACCTCGACCGGCGCGTGATACTGCACGAACATCTGCCCGACGGCGGCACCCTTGCCCGCGACCGTCTCGTAGGCGCCGCCGACGAAGAAGTAGCCCTCGCGCTGCGCCGGCTTGAAGGTCGCCGGATGGTCGGGCGCAGGCTCGGCCAGAGCCGGTGACCCGAAGCTCAGCAGCGCCCAGGCGAGACCCAGGACGGGTTTCCGCATCGTGACCTCCCGCAGACGTTCTTGTTCGAGTCGGATCGGACGCTAGCAGCCGCCGGCGACCGCGTCAGGCCGTTTGGCTCGCGGACCGATAGGGCGACGGCCGTCTGTCGCCGAACCCGACCCTCGAAGGCACGGGCGCCACCGGCAGAGAGGATCAACGCGGCGGGGTCGCCGCCGCCGATGCGGCAGCGGGGGGCCTTCCGTTTCCGCTCGCATCGGGCTTCCTCGACATCCTGCGCGGTGACCGCCACAGCACGCGCCGCATGTCCCGGCGCCGTCCGATCATGCCGCAGGGGACGCCGTCGAGCGCTGACGGAGCCCGTCACCGACGCCAGTGAATCCACGGGTGCGATGGGGTGGCGTCAGGCCGCCTCCGCGCGCGCATCGTACGATGCCTGTGCGGCGTCGATCCGGGCGAGGTTGTCGAACGCCCATCGCCCGAGCGCCTGGATCGGCTCCGCGAGGGAATGCCCGATCGCCGTGAGTTCGTAGTCGACGCGCGGCGGGATGGTCGGCGTCACCGTCCGGGTCACCAGACCGTCCCGCTCGAGATGGCGCAGCGTGAGGGTCAGCATCCGCTGCGAAATCCCGTCGACGCCGCGCTTGAGTTCGCTGAAACGGCACGCGCGCTCACGCAACAGCATGATCACGAGCACGGTCCACTTGTCGCCGATGCGCGACAGCAGTTGCGAGACGCGCAGGCACTCGGGCGAGTGCTTCGCCTGGGACGCGGTCACATCCATGTAACCTCGGTATCCGGTTTGTGCCGTCTTGCGACGGCTCCGCGAACTCATATCATGACCCGGTCACTAATCGAAACCGAGGCACGAGACGGAACCCCGTGCATCGGCGCGCGCGACCGGCGATCTCTCCGGCTTCACCGTCCAGCAAGGAGATCGCGCATGTCGCAGACCCTCGTCGCTCCTGCAGCTGCGCCCGCGCGCGCTCGCGACATCACCGTCCCGATCCTGACGGCGTTGCTCATCGTCGCCTTCCTGGAAACCGGCGGTGCCAGGCGCGGCGGCGTTCCGATCATGATCCAGTTCTTCGATCAGATCGGCCTCGGGCAATGGCTCAGGATCGTCACGGGCGTGATCGAGGTCGTCGGAGCCGCGACCCTCCTGGTGCCGGGCTACGGGTTCTTCGGTGCCGTCTGGCTCGCGGCGAACATGACAGGCGCGATCCTCGCCCACCTCCCGGTGCTGCCGTCCTCGCCCGCGCCGGCGATCCTGCTGCTGGTCGCAAGCCTCGCCGTCGCCCGGCTGTGCTGATGCCTCTCAGGATAGCGGCTGAAGTCGTTTGCTCCGGCCGCATCGACCTTTCGAGACCGCATCGAACAGGAAACCCGACGATGACCGATACCCCGTTCAAGCTCGTCATCTACCTGATGGCGGGCTGCCCGTTCTGCTCTAAGGTCCGCCTGTTCCTCCTGGAAACCGGGCAGCTCGACCACGTGACCTTGCGGGAGTTCGTCCCAGGCACGAAGGAGCAGAAGGCGATCGGCAGCCTTCTCGCACGAAATGGAACCCAGGTCGCCTATCCGACGGCCGAGCTGACGCCCGGCGTCCTCACCGCCGAGTCCGATGCCATCGTCGCGCATTTCGCGACACGCGCGGGCGTCGCCGCAGACACCCTGCCGACCTACGCGTCGTATCTCGCCGGCGTCTTCAAGAGCCTCCAATTGCTCTACCGCGAGAACATGGAGCTGAAGAGGCGCCAACCGGCGGGCTGACGCGGAGGCGCGAACCCGGTCCCTCGCCCTTCCCACGAGTTCCGAAGCGAAAGCCTGCCCGCCATGACGGTCGAACCCATCCTGACCCTGGAAGGGATCCCCTTCCTGGACGACGCGACCCGGCCCAGGGCACCGGCCATCCCCGGCGTCACCCCGATGCAACGCGCCCGAGGGCGGCGCCTGGGCCTGTATCACCGGCACCACCTCGCCGAGCTTGCCGCCGTCCGCGCTGCGCTCGACCGGTTCCGGTCGGGGACCGGCACCGTCGAGGCCGTGTCCGAGGGCGTCGCGTCCCTGTCGATGGTCGCGAACTACCGCGCGTTCGGCAACCTGTGCGGGCAACAATGCCAGATGCTCCAGATGCATCACGACATCGAGGAAGGCAGCGTCTTCCCGGCCATCAGGCAGGACGCAAGCATGCGCCCGGTCCTCGACCGACTGGGCGCCGAGCACCGGACCGTGCACGCCCTGCTCGAACGCATCCTGCAGATCGCGCGCGCCATCGCCGTGGATCCGCGCCGGGACTACGCCCTCGCCTTGGGCAGGATCTACGAGCGCTTCGAGCAGATCGTGATCTCGCATTTCGGCTACGAGGAGCGCGAGCTTGAGGAGGCGATCGGGTTCTACAACGCGTTATGAATGGCCGCCTCGGACCGGAGCGCCGCGTCGATCGCCGCGGGCCCGGATCGGATGGAAGGCCCCGGGTAAGCCGGGACGTTCCCTCAGCGGCGCCCGCCCCACATCCCGGTGCGTTCCGACCGCGCCTGCTCCTCCGCCGCGAGCAGGTCGGGCGGCGCGTCCTCGCTGGCGCGGGCGCCGCCGGCCGAGAGGATCAGCGCGGCGAGGTCGTCGCCGTCGATGCGGCAGCGGGTGCCTTGGATTCCGCCGGCATCGGGCGCGCACACCACCTCGCGGCGGCGCAGGTAGCGCGCGAGCTGGCGGGCGAGGTGGCCGCCCTGGCCGTCGACGCCGGCGAGCCGCACGGTGCGGCCGCGGAACGACAGGGTGCCGGTGTCGATCACCTCGGGCACGCCGCGCGCCTCGGGGCCGGCGGCCGGCGCGGCGGCTGCGGGCGCGGGCGGCACCGCTTCGGCCGGCTGCGGCTCGGCCTTGACCGCCGAGGGGCGCTTGCGGCCCTTGGCCATCTGCGCCGAGGCCCGCTGCACGAAATCGCGGAAGATCGAGGCCGGGACGTCGCCGCCGCCGACGCGGTTCATCGCGGAATTGTCGTCGTTGCCGACCCAGACGCCGACGACCATGTCGGGCGTCATCCCGATGAACCAGGCGTCGCGGTAATCCTGCGTCGTCCCGGTCTTGCCGCCGACGGCCAAGCCGGACACGCGCGCGCCCTTGCCGGTTCCGCCGTCGACCACCGCCTGCAGCGAATCGAGCATCATCGTGCGGCTGTCGCCCGGCAGGCCGGCGGCGGGCTTGGCGTCGGGGCGCAGATAGAGCGGGGCCGGCGCTCCGCCGCGGATCGCGTGGATGTCGAAGCTCTCCACCGGCGTGCGGTTGTTCAGAACCCCGGCATAGGCGCGTGTCATCTCCAGCAGCGTCACCTCGGCCGAGCCGAGCGCGAGGCTCGGCACGTTCGGCAACTCGGACTGCACCCCGAGGGATTTCGCCGTCGCGATCACGGCCGGGATGCCGAGTTCCTCGCCGAGCTGGGCCGCCACCGTGTTGATCGAGAGCGCGAAGGCGGTCCGCAGCGGCACGGCGCCGCGGAACCGGTTGTTGGCGTTCTGCGGCTCCCAGTCGCCGATCTGCACCGGGCGGTCGACCAGCACGGTCTCCGGGGTCAGCCCGTTCTCGTAGGCGGTGAGGTAGACGAACAGCTTGAACAGCGAGCCGGCCTGGCGCTTGGCCTGGGTTGCGCGGTTGAACTGGCTGTCCTCGTAGTCGCGCCCGCCCACCATCGCGAGGATCGCGCCGTCCTTCGACATCGCGACGAGCGCCCCTTGGCCGATCTTCTTCTTGCCGCCCTCGGCGTCGAGGCGGCGTGCGACGATTCCCTCGGCGAGGCTCTGGAGGTCGAGGTTGAGGGTCGAGCGCACGGTGAGGTCGCCCGGCGCGTCGGTGAGCTTCTTGGCGTCGGCGGCGAGGAGGTCGAGAAAGTAGTTGCTGCCCGGCGGCGTCTCCGGCGGCGTGCGCAGCGTCACGGTCTTGGCCCGCGCCGCGTCGGCGGCCTCCGCGGTGATCGCGCCGGTCTCGACCATGGTCTGCAGCACCACGTCGGCGCGCTCCTTGGCGCCGCCGAAGTTGCGCGTCGGGGCGAGCTGCGAGGGCGCCCGCACCAGCCCGGCGAGCATCGCCGCTTCCGGCAGGGTCAGCGCCTTCGCACCCTTGCCGAAGTAGCGCCGCGCCGCCGCATCGGCACCGTAGGCGCCGGCCCCGAAATAGGCGGTGTTGAGGTAGCCGAGCAGGATGTCGTCCTTGCTCATCTCGGACTCGACCCGCAACGCCAGGAAGGCTTCCTGGATCTTCCGGCGCAGGGTCTTCTCCTGGTTGAGCGACGTCAGCCGGACGTATTGCTGCGTGATCGACGAGCCGCCCTCGCGCACCCCGCCGCCGACGGCGTTGCGCCAGGCCGCGCGCACCAGCCCGCGCAGGTCGATGCCCCAATGGCTGTAGAAGCGCCGATCCTCGATGGCGACGATCGCCTGGGCGAGATGCGGCGGAAGCTCCGCCTTGGTGATCGGCTGCCCGCGGAACGCGCCGCGGGTGGCGAAGACCCGGCCGTCGTCGGCCTCGACGGTGAGCGCGCGCTGGCCCTGGTCGATCACCACGCCGCCGAGCGGCGGCAGCGTCAGGAACGCGAACAGGACGTAGCCGGCCAGCGCGACGAGCGGCAACGCGACGACGGCGCCGGCGACCAGGAGGGCGGGGCGCAGCGGACGCCCGCGGATGGCGAAGCGCGACGGCGCGGACCCGGCGGTCGCCGGTCCCGCGATGGGGGCGTCAGCCTCGGCCGGAGCTTTGGATCGGCGGCGTGCCGCGAGGCCCCCGACAAGCGATCCGGTGGCGCGCGCCGCCTCCCGGCCCCTGCGCCCGGCGCCGCGCGCGGCACCGACTGCGAGGATGCCGAGCTGGCGCGCCAGCACCTTGGCGGCGGCAGCCGCCTCCCGCGCCGCGGCACCGGCATCGGGCGAGGCGTCGTCGGGGGGGCGTCGATCCGGATCGGGTGAAGGCATCGTGTTCCTGAACGGCGGCCCGTGCGACACCACAGCCCCGCCGGCGCTGCCGTTCTAGAACGATCGGGCGGAGCGAAGCTATGCCGTGTGGCGTCCGCCGGGACGTCCGGTCTCTCAGACGCCGTGGCGGAAGGGCATCGGCGAGCCGGCAGCCTCGTGGCGGTCGCGCAGGCGGAAGCCGAGGACGACCAGCAGGACGCCGAAGGCGACGGCGTAGGCGCCGAGCCACCAGGTGAGCACCAGCGCCGACATGCCCGGCTCGACGAGCAGCACCGCACCGAACAGGATCGAGACCACGCCGCCGAGGCCGAGCCACCAGCGTCCGAAATGCAGGTGCAGGCGGAAGGCGGCCGCGATCATCAGCGCGCCCGTGACGATCGCCCAGATCGCGACGAGCAGGACGAAGGCCCAGACGGCGGCGCCGGGCACGAAGAAGGCCGCGACGCCGACCAGGATGTCGAGCAGGCCCTCGATCAGCAGGAAGCCCCAGCGCTCGTGGGCTTGTGCCGCCCGGACCGAGGCGACGATCGCGAACACGCCGTCGACGACCATGTAGGCCGCGAAGAACCACACCAGCGACAGGACGAAGGCGGCCGGCGCCACGAAGGCCATCACGCCGAACAGGATGGCGACGACGCCGCGCAGGGCGACGAGCCACCAGTTGCGCGCCAGCGTCCGGCTCATCGCGTCGAGGCGCGCGGTCCCGACGCGCGGGACGCCGGTCGGATGGGTTCGAGAGAAGAGGGCCATCGCATCGGCTCGCTGGTGATCGGTACGGTACTCCGGCGCGAAAACGCCGCACCGCAACGCCCGTTCCCCTCGGTCCTGTTCCGCGGGGGCGAACGGCGCGGCGAAGCGCCGCGGAACTTTGCCGTCGCATCGCCTTTTTAGTCGGTGAGGCGGGTTATTCGTTCGCTCCGGCCGCTTCGGCAGGGTTCGGCGCGGGCGCAGGCGGTTTCTTTTCGATGCTAGACGATCAGCGCCAGGCGACGGCCCTGGACCCGCAGACGCGCCCCGACGACCGGGAGGCGCCCGACCGACGCGACATCATCGATCTCAAGCCGCAGGAGAAGGATCCTCCCGCGGGCGACGAGGCCGACGAGACCGAGGCCGAGCCCGATCAGGACGCGTCGTCCGAGGGCGAGGACGACGAGAACCGGCCGGGTATCCTCAAGCGCCATCCGTGGTGGTTCGTCCTCGGCGGGATCGCGATCGTGCTCCTTGGGATCGCCGGGTTCTTCTACTGGCAGATCTACCTGCACCCTTACGAATCCACCGACGACGCCTTCGTCGACGCGCGCCAGTTCTCGATCGCGCCGAAGGTGTCCGGCTACGTCGTCGCGCTCTCGGTCACCGACAACCAGCACGTCGACACCGGCGCGACCCTGTTCCAGATCGACCGGCGCGATTA
>NZ_JAKSXU010000220.1:0-56555 GCF_022829325.1 Methylobacterium sp. J-092
CGCCCTCCGGGGTCGGCTCGATCCGGTCGAGCCCGAGCCCGTTGACGTCGACGAGGTGGGTCGGGGTCTCGATCTGCAGCTTCATCAGGTCGAGCAGGTTGGTGCCGCCGGCGATGAACTTGGCGTTGGGCGTGCGCGCCCGGGCGACGGCTGCCTCGGGCGGGTGTCTCGGGGGATAGTAGGTGAACGAGTTCATGCTGGCCTCCGGCCGGTCTCGAGGCCGGCGACCTCGCTCATCGCCTCGACGATGTTGGAATAGGCGCCGCAGCGGCACAGGTTGCCGCTCATGCGCTCGCGGATCTCGGCCTCGGTGACCCGGGTCGGCGCGGTGAGGTCGGCGGTGACGTGGCTGGGGATGCGGGCCCGGATCTCGTCGAGCACGGCCACGCCCGAGCAGATCTGGCCGGGCGTGCAGTAGCCGCACTGGTAGCCGTCGTGGCGGACGAAGGCGGCCTGCATCGGGTGCAGGTTGTCGGGCCGGCCCAGCCCCTCGATGGTGGTGATCTCGGCGCCCTGGTGCATCACGGCGAGCGTCAGGCAGGCGTTGATGCGCCGCCCGTCGACGATCATCGTGCAGGCGCCACACTGGCCGTGGTCGCAGCCCTTCTTCGAACCGGTCAGGTGCAGATGCTCGCGCGCCGCATCGAGCAGGCTCGTGCGGGTGTCGAGCTCGAGCTCGCGCTGCTGGCCGTTGATCGTGAACCACACCCGCGCCAGGACAGGGTGGTCGCCGGGCCCGGGATCGGCGCGGGCGCCCGCGGGAAGGGTGGAAAGGGCCGCGGCGGCGGTCGCGCTGGCGACCACGTCTCGTCGGCTCATGTCGAATTCTCCAGGCGGTGCCATCATGGTCTCCGAACCTGTTGCGGGGGGGGCGACGACGCGCCCGAAGGCCGTCCGTCGGAAGCGGAATGCCCAGGGCAACTCCGGCAGGCTGGATAAGCTCCAAAGTGCCATCGGCTTCGGTCCGGTGCTCGGCACGGACATTTCGCCCCGGCATCCCGCGTCGGGATCGCCTCGCCTGCCGCATCCGGGGTGTTGGCGGCTCCCGAGGACGTGGCACCGACCCCGGTCACCTGGTTCGGTCCGTCGCGCGTTCGCGCCTTGCCGGTTGGTCGCACCCTTCCGGGTGCCGACGCCTCTGAATCTCAAAAACCCTGCCTCCGCCGCCCTGATGGTCGCGGGATCGGCGGTGACGAGGAATCCCCGACATCGCTCGGCGAGGCGAAGGGCCGTGATGCCGCGCACATGGGATGATGATGCACACGCGCGCCACCTCTCGGGTGACCATGCGAAGGCCGTGCGTTCGTCCGCGATGATGCATCGGGGATAGCGCGGCTGGCCGGGCACCGTCTCGATGTCGTCCTCGGCACCTTAGGCGATGCGGATCGACGACCTCCCCCCCGGTCGACGCCCGAGCCGACGTCGTGTGGTGGGTTCGCTTCCGGCGTGGCCTCGGTGCGCGAGGTGAAGGTCGGCGCGACGATCGGCGATTTCGTCGTCGATCCGACTGCCGCTGCAGAAGATCCGATCGCCCAAGGCTCGATGATTCGGTCTCGCTCATCGTGCGGCCTCCGTCACGAGGAGACAGGCTGCGCACGACAGGGTGGTTCAGGTCGAAATCGAGACGCCGTCCGTGCGGCGTTCGGGGATGTCGCGATGCGCGTCACCGTCATCGGCGGCGCGCCTCGGCTCACCGATCCGCGATCGCGATCCGCCGGCGGCCGTATCGGCTGCGCCGGCGGGCGGGCCGCCGAACGCAGATCGTGACGCCACGGGAGCGCGGACTCAGCGAGCGGGCACGGCCTCGGCGACCACCTCGACGACGCGGCGCGGCGCGACCGGCTTCGTGGCGGCCACGGGCTGAGGCGTCGTGGTCATATCGCTGACGGAACGCGTCTGCTGAGACGTCCGGGCCTGCTCGCGGTAGAGCGGCGGGGTGAGGTTCAAGGACTCGTCGGCCATCGCCGCGCCGGCGGAGACGGATGCCGAGGCGAACGCGATGAGGGCGAGGGCGTGGGTGAAGCGCATGACGGATCTCCGGTTGGGTCGCTTGCAGAGCCGACCGACCGAGAGATTGAACCACAGAATTTGTGCGTTGCGACATGTGCATTTTGCAACGCAACATAATGCGAGCAAAGGCCAGTTCTTCTTTTATAATTCCGCCCCCGGACGCACTCATCTGTCCATCGCAACACTTCGCCATGCAATCGGCGCATACGGCATTAAATCGGTATCACGGCGTCAAATTATCTTTTCGACGCCCGAAAAAACAATTTTACCAATAATGTCGCGATACGCTCAGTCGCTCCCGAGCCCGCTCTTTCTCTTCAGGGCATCACAGGCGGCCCCGGTCGATGACTGACCTCGCGCGCGGCGCCATCGGTCGCGCATTCAATCGCCGATCGCTGAATCCACCCTCTTCGAGAATTCGGTGTCGAGGGTTGCGGCGGATTTGACGATGGCAAGGACACCTTGGCGCGTCGCCTTGTCGGAGATGCCGGCAAACGTCCTGATCAGGTCCATCACCTCGGAATCCTGCAACAGCTGCTGAATCGACTCGCGGCCATCGCCGATCTCTGCCGGAGCGTCGAAGAAGGTCGAGACCGGGACGCCCAGGAAATCCGCGATCGCCTGAAGCCGGGCGGCACCGACACGGTTGCGTCCTTTCTCGTATTTCTGGACCTGCTGGAACGTGACCCCGAGAGCCTGCCCGAGCGCGGTCTGGCTCAGACCTTGAGCGGTCCGATACGCCGCGATGCGGCTTCCGATCGATCGGTCGCCGCTGGTCGCGAGCTTCGGCGCATGGATGGGGGTCATTCGGGCATTCGCTTTCAGGTTGGAGACGACTCGACCAGCGTCGCTGCTGTTCCGAGCACATCCCAATACGCATTGCGCGCGATTGAGTTTCGCGGCTGCGATCAATCCTGGGTTGCAGAAATGTCATAGCTTGGCCTTGTGACGAACGGCCGAGCGGATCGCGTGCCGGCCCCGTGGAGGCCGTGCGCCATGCACGGTGCCGCGAGGTTCTGCCGCACCGACGAAGCGAGCGGTGCGGCGTTGCCCGCGGCGAACGTGAAGGAGCTGGCATGGCCGACAAGGCAGACGTGACGACGTACATCCTGAAGCAGGCGCTGGCGGCCAAGGTCGGCGACCACGTCGAGATCGCGGTTGAGGCTGAGGACGGGACGCGGTTCAAGATCCGCTCGTCGTCCGAGCAGCTCGACGCGCTGGTGGGCGACCTCGACGGCATCCTCGATGCCGACGACGCCGACGCTGCTTAAGGCTTCCCAAAAACGGTCCGCCTCCGCATCCGCGGGGGCGGACCCGTGCCCTGTTCGACCGAGGCGTCCGGCGGCTCGACTGCACCGGGCCGGCCGCCACGCCTCACGGTCTCAGGCCGGCCGCGCGAAGTTCCCGCTCGACGGCCTCGTAGACCAGAGCCATGCCGTCGTCTGTCGGCGCGGCCTGCTTCCCGGCCACCGTCGTCGGCTCGACGCGGTCCGCGACGGTCCGCGGCGGGTGCCGTGTCCGAAGCTCGGTGTGCTCGACAGGGTGCTGCGGCCGTGCTCCGGAGAGCAGCGACTTGAGCTTTTCCCACGCGCGCGTCATGCGGTCGCCGCCTGCCGCATCGGTCCGGCCGCACGGGACGCGTGCATCCTTTCACGCCCGGCTCGCGACGACGATGTGCCTGCGATCTCCCGAAGGAACGCGGACACCGCGCCATCGGTCAGCCACGCGTCGACGGGGCGGGACGTCGGTTTCTCCGGCGCCTGCCGGGCAGAGGCCGCGTAGCTCCTCGCGATGAAGGTCGAGCGCGTCATGGTACGGGCCGGGTCGGTTCGCGGCGTCGCCGCCTTGAGGAACGGCTCGCTTCCCGGCACCCCGTCGAGCGCGGCGATCTCGGGGTAGACCGGCCAGCATCCGAATCCGCCGCGGTCGTCGGCGAGATCGCAATCACCGTAGGCGATGTCGAGCACGCGGGTACCCACACCCGTGGTTGGCAAACGTAATGTCGGCTCAACGTCACATAGAGATGGCCGGAATAGCAACCCTCTCTCGCGGGTGAGATCTGCATGAGGCGACGACGCTCGGCACTGACGACAAGCTCAAGCCGACGTCTGCAGCGACAAGCCTGTCTCCGCGGCGGTGGTCGTCGGATCAGGCAAGGTCCGATCGACGGTCTTCAGCAAGTCCGGATGCCTGCTCTGACGCATATCGAGCCAAGCACCCGCGCGATGCTGGACTTCCCCCCGAAGGCAGCGTCACGCTGCGATGGCCGGGGACGTCATCGTCGCGGATTGACCCTCGGCGACCTTCCGGCTCGCGGCATCGATCGTCTTGCGAAGGATGACGATCGTGTCCTCGACCGCGGTCTGGGTCGACAGTTTCGCCCCTACCGGGCCGGTCAACGTTCGAAGGGCGCGCACGAGCGAATGCTCGAAATGGTCCAGTGCCTCTTCGGCGCGGCTTCCCGACAGCTCTCCGAGCCGCACCAGGGCGACCTGCAGGGCGACGCCGAGAAAGCCCTCGATCGCCCGCTTCTCGAAGGTGGCGCTACGGTCGACGGTCATGGTTCGATCTCCCGAAGCATCGTCCGTGATCACTGGTTCACGGACGATGCTTCATCTTGTTGTGAGATGGCATTGTCTTCACGCGAGCCGGCATCCGTCTCGCTCGAAAATGCTCTAGGCAGCGCGCGCCGACGACCGGCGACCATGCGCCTGGTCCATGATCTCGGCGACGCGCTCGCCGACCGCCAGAGCGATGGCGTCCGAGCGTTCGCCTTCGGCGCGGGTGCGGCAGACCCCCGTGAGGACGTCGGTGACGCGCTGCTCCATCACGGCCAGCAAGGCGGCGGCCGCCTGCGGCTGCGCCCCCTGTACCACCGCCGCGAGGTCGTAATAGGCGTCCTCGACGAGACGGAGCGTGAGGCGCTCGACCGCCTGTTCCTCGGATTGCGCAAGACCAATCACGTCGGCACCCGTTCTCGTCGATCTACTGACGCAACTTTCGATTGTAATGGTTAACAAGTGGTGAACGTGCCGTCGGTTCGGTCGAGAGCGGCAGGACACCTTAAGCGGACGGCGTCGCGTCGGCGGAAGGCCGCAAGGTCGCCCTAAAAGCTCAGGAGCCGGCGGATCCGGTGAGGCGAACGGGTCCAGCGATCGTCGGGATCGCCGCGGCTGGCGACAGAGGCCACGGCGACCATCAGGGCGCAGGGCATGATCAGTGCGGCGATCAACGGCAGATACATGGACCGACCACAATCGTGAGTTGTCCTAGGTGTCCCGTGTGGTGGTGAACGCTTTGTTAAAGCCGCGGCGTCCCGCCGTCTTTTGCTTGCCGGACCCTGCATCGTGGCCGACGATGCTTCGCCTTTCACATCGTCTGCGTGCCGTCTTCAGTCTCAGCTTGCCGCCCCCCGTGACGGCATTGCCGGCATCGTCGTGCGCCATCCTCTCGGGCCAAGTTTCGGACGCGCCTCTCCGACGCGCGACGGCGACCGCTCCGGCGTGCCGGCGTCCGACCGATCAGACGATGTGCAGTCAGACGATGTGAAGGTAGGCGGGATCGAACTCGGCGACCGTCTCGAGGCCGTCCCAGTCGTGGATGATCAGCTCGCGACGGTGAAGCGTCACGAAGCCGAGCTTCCTGAGTTCCTGCAACGAGCGGTTCGCGTGCACGGAAGACAGGCCCAAAGCGTCGGCGAGTTCGGCCTGGGTCAGCGGCAGCACGTACCGGAAGTCGTCCGCTACGCCGACCGTCCTGAGCCGGATGTACATCTCGCAGAACAGGTGCGCCATCCGGCCGACCGCCTGGCGCCGGCCGAGGCTGATCACCCGCTCGCGGCAGCGCGTGGCATCGATCAGCGTATCGCGCCACAGGGCCATCGCGAGGGAGGTGTTCCGCTCGATCAGCGCGCGCATGTCGCTGTGCGCGACGAAGGCGACCGTGGTCTGGGCGATCGCCACGAGCCCCTGGTCCATCACGTGCAGGTGCAGGCTCTCGATGTCCGGGATGTCGCCGGGCACGTAGAAGGCGAAGATCTGGCGCTGTCCGTTGGCGAGGCTGCGGCAGCGATACGCCCATCCGTCCATCACCAGGCAGCACTGCTTGGGCACGTCGCCTTCGTGGACGATGCTGGTGCGTCCGCCGAAGGTTCGCACCGTGAACGACAGGTTCTCGATGTCGGCGCGATCCCGAGCCGAGATCTGCGCCGTGCTCTTCAGCTTGCGGATCAGCCATGACGCTGGGGCGACCGATGGGAGGCCCGGGTCGGGGGCGTCGCTCACCGATCGACCAACCAGAGGCCGGTCAGGCTCAACGTCGTCGTGAACACCGGATGCCGGTCCGCATCCCTGGCGATCACGGTGAAGGTGTGCCGGTCGCCGTTCCCGGTCTCGAACCGTGCGATCTCGGGAAGGATCTGCATGGCGGCACTTCGAACCGCGTCGAGGTCGGCGCATTCGGTTCCGGTCTCGTCGATCCGAAGGTCGCCGTCCGCGATGTCGAAAAAGTAGCGTGGCAACGTCGTCTCCGATGGACGGGAGGCAGGCACCCCGATCGGCAAGCCATGGCTGGCGATCGGGGCGCCTACGAGCCGCATAGCGAAGGCGACGCGCTTTCACTCCATCATAAGTTAAATCGCGCAATGCTGGGTTGATGCAGGCTCGACGCGATGGGCTCGGTCGGCATCATCGCCGCCTCGACGGGCGGTCTCGCTCCGCTTCGGCAAGTCGTCGGCGCACGCCCGGTCCCGAGTACTGAATTCGGCTCGACCGCGGACCCGTTGTTCATCGCGGCAGCCGAAAGCCACGGCAAGCACGCCGTCGGCATCGTGCTCCGCGGCTACGCCGGCGACGGCGCTGAAGGCCTCCCGATCATCGAGGAGCACGGCGGCGCGGCCCTCGCTCAGAGACCCGAGGACGACGCGCAGCCCTCGATCCCCTGGGCGGCGATCCTCGCCGACCGTCCCAATGCCTGCCCGTCGGTCGAGGCGATCGCCGACCGGGTGTCCGCGCGTTGGCGCGGGCAGGCGGACGGCTAAACGGCCGACAGCCGCTTCGTGTTCTCGGCGACGTGCTCGCGGTATCGCGCGACGACGACTTCGGGCGAGCCGCCCATCATCAGGGTGCCGGCGGCCTCGATGCTCGCCTGGATCTTCTCGGCCACCATCGAGTGCATCTCGGCCATGCCCTCGCGGCCGCCCCAGGCTAGCCGCACGAGGCGCAGCTCGATCACCTTCTGGGATTCGAAGGCGAGCATCATCGACGAGAAGAAGGGATTGTACACGGGACACTCCACACCGCTGACAGGTGCGGCGGGGGATCAACCCGCCCAAGCGCCGAAAAGGTCCGCGGCCCTAACGCCGTGGTTGCCGGCTCGTCGAGAGATGGCGAGCACGGATGACGAGCGCGGAAACCCTTCGGCCGGCTCCGCCGTATCCCTGGTTTCCGGCCTTCCCTCGGCCGCCCTCACGCGAAAAGCGGCTCATGTCTCGCATCTCCGTCACCGTTCTCGCCGGCTGCGTGCTCGCAGCCCTGCTCGTTCCGGCCGAAGCCGCGCGGAAGAAGGTCCGGGTCCCCGATCGGTTCGACGGCTCATGGACTATCACGGCCGTGACCGAGGAAGGGCCGTGCCCGGCGAGCACGCGCTATCAGGTTCAGATCAAGGACAGCGACGCTTCGATCCCAGGCGACGAGATCGACGTCGACGGCGGCGTCTCGCAGGGCGGAACCGTGCAGGCCACGATCGTCAAGGGCGCGAACCGGGTGCCGATCGCGGGAACCCTCGACGCCGCGGGCAGCGGCAGCGGAACCTGGCGCACCACCGGCGGCATCGTCGGTTGCAGCGGACGGTGGAGCGCCAGGCGCGCCGGCTAGGTCGCTCGACGCTTCGGCCGTCAGAGCCGGATCGCGGTTGGCGATCGTGTCGCGGATCTCGCAATCCGGAACCTTTCAGCCGCGCTCCCAGGTCGCGTGCTCGTCGGAGCCCTCCGGGTAGGGGGCGGCGCCGATCGGCTCGCCACGATCACGGGCGTGGCGGCCTTCCTGGCTCACGAAGACGGAGACCGTTGCGAAAACGACATCGTGCACCTCCGGGCGACGCCGACGATGCGGAAAGATCGTCCAGCACCGGCTCGTCTTACGCCCTGGGCTCCTCTCCGGCCTCGACGTGCCAGCTCGTGAGGCGCGCGATCATGAAGAAACCGAACTCACGCCGATTCCGAACTTCGGTCGCCACCGTATCGACGGCTCGGCGGATCCGCAGGAGCAGGAACGGAAGTGGATCGGACCTCACCGATCCTCGCGGCGTTATCGTCGATGCGGCCGAGCCCGAAGGCGAGACGTCAACCGAAGAACGATCCGACGGACGGCAAGGCGGTGCTGGCTTCGACCCTGCGGGCGACGACGCGAACGTGCGGAATGCGGGTGAGAGCGTCCCCGTACTGGGCGCGGATGTGCTCGGGGACGAGCGGCAGTGCCTTCAGATCGGCGGAGGTGATCCGGGCGGCGGCGCGGTGTTCGAGGTTCGACATGGCGGATCTCCGGTTCGGGGACACCGACGGTGTAGCTGTCAGCGCTTGCGTTGCACCATAGATGGGGCTCGCAGTGCTGCGGTGCAGCGAGAACGGCTGCCGCGCGGCGATCTGTCCGTCCCGAACGAAGCCGATCTCAGAAGCTCCCCGTCGATCGCACGGCAGGCGCCGGAACGCATACCCGTCCACCATGACCTGCTCATGAAGCATCGGCTTCGCGAACCCGCAGACCCTCTCCACGCCGCGGGTCGAGGGTTGGGTCGATCTCGGATTTGACTGAGGAACGGGAAGTCGACGCATGAAAATGGCCCTGCAGGCCAGATGCTGCAGGGCCATCGGATCGGACGTCTGAGATCGCTTTCGGGCTTCAGCAGTCGTTGCTGCCCGGCTTCACCACTTGGCCCTCGGCCGGTTTCTGCTCGCCGTCGGCGGGCTTGGTGCCGGCACCGACGTTGTTCAGGGCACCGACCGTTCCGGGGGTCTCAGCCTTGGCGCCGGGGGTCGTCTTCGCCGTCGAGGTCCCGTCGGCCATCGAGCTCTTGTCGGCCGAAGACGACGTGCCCTGGTTGTTGGTGGTCGTGCCCACCGCACAGGGGGCTGCGACGGACGCGCCGGCCGTGAGCATCAGGATGGCGGCAGCGCCAGAAAGGGTCGTGAACTTGGTCATGTTTCCTCCGGAGATATGCCGAGAGAAGCCGGCCTACGAACGATAGTTCCGAAACGGCCGCAGGAATCGGGCAAGACCTCTTGTCTCGTCCTGCTCCTCCGCTTCGCGAACGATCTCCGTCGCCGCATCGTCGGCGCGACCCCTGATCCCTCGATCGAGACCGGGCGCGCTGTCCAGACCATGCAGCGCCTGAAGCAGCATCGGCGGCAGGGCGATGCGATGCTCCTGCAGCAGGAGCGCCGCATCGTTCAGTGCCTTGACCTGCGCCTCCGGAATCGGGCGATTCATGATCTGCGCGTCGAGCACCGCATCGGACAAGATTCCGATCAGGCGCAGGACTTCGGACATCTGCGCGGTGTCTCCCTGTTCGCCCGCCATGATCCATATTCCACTCGAGGTCGACGCACGCCGTGTTCGGAGCCAAGCTCCGGAAGAGAATGCCGCGAAGCCGAGGACGCTGCGTCCTCAGTTCTGTCCCGTGCATTCCGCGTTGAACGGCCCGAGGACGATATCGCCCTGGTTCGGGTTGTTGACGGTGAAGGGCGCCGTGTCCTTCGTGCCGACGAAACCGGGGCCGAGATCCGGCTGGAAGAAGCCGTCGCCGAACTTCATGTAGCAACGGTCGAGGACCGCCTCGTATTCGAGGTGGATCTTCGCGGCTTCCCGCCCGCCCGCGACCGGCTGCCCGAGGCGGCCGAGCGGTGCACAGTAGGCCGTCAGATCGACGTGCCCCGGCTGCGACAGCCGCACGGTGGCGAAACGCCCCGGCTTCACGACGAAGGCGGGCCCACCATCCTGGCTGGCGACCAGCACGGCGGCGGAGCGATTGTAGACCCGCCTCAGGCAGTCCGCCGAGGCGGTGCTCGTCCACCCCACCACGATGACGGTCGAAGCCATCAGGGTCCGGGCGCAGGCGGATCGGGTGAACATCATGACACGTCTCTCGGTGGTTCCGGGAGGCAAACGCCGAAGACGCTGCCGTTCAGCGTCATCAACGCGAAACCAGCGGTTGCGATCAAATTTTGCTTTCCGCAGCCGTACGCGACGCGCCGCACGCCGAAGCCGCCCTTGCCGCACGGGCAATTCGGCCGGCGAGGACGGCGAATCACCCCCCCCGCGCTTGACATATATCTATCCTGGATATTAGTTAGATGCATAACGGATATATGGTGCTGCCGTGAGCGAGACCGAATTCCTGGAGGCGTACGATCCCGCCGCGTTCGCGCGGCCGGCGCTCACCGTGGATCTCGTCCTGCTGGGGCTGAGCGAGGGCCGCCCGGCCGTGCTCCTGATCGAGCGCTCGCAGCACCCGCATGCCGGCCGGTGGGCGCTGCCCGGCAGCTTCGTCGCGATCGACGAGCCGCTCGACGCGGCGGCCGGGCGCATCCTGCGTGAGAAGGCCGGCTTCGGCGCGAACGAGGCCGCCCGGACGCATCTCGAGCAGCTCTACACCTTCGGCGCCGTCGACCGGGACCCGCGCATGCGCATCGTCTCGGTCGCCTACCTCGCCCTCCTGCCCGAGGCGCTGTTCACGCAGGTGCTGATGGGCGACGCCGGGTTGTCGGCAGCCCGGATGGCGGTGCCCGGGGAGAGCGAGGCGGGCCGCCCCGTCGCGGTCTTCGCCGCGCGGGATCGGGCGGCGCGCACGCCTCTGCCGCTCGCCTTCGACCACGCCGACATTTTGGCTCTGGCGATCCTGCGGCTGCGGGGGAAGCTCGATTATTCCGACGTCGGCTTCGCGCTGCTGCCGGAAACCTTCACCCTGCGGCAGCTGCAGGACGTGCACGAGGCGATCCTCGGCACGACCCTGAACAAGCCGGCCTTCCGCCGCCGGATGCTCGATCGGGGCTGGCTCGTGCCGACGGGTGCCCGGGAGACCGGCACCTCGTTCCGTCCCGCCGAACTCTATCGCTACCGGAAGCCGCTCTGATCTGCGGCTCCGCCCCCACGAGGAGGGTCCCATGGCTACGATCCGCAACATCGGTCCGGTCGCGCAGCTGAAGAGCGAGGCGAGCAGCCACGTCATCCGCTACCGCAACGGTCGCATCCGGCAGAGCGGGCGCGGCCTCGTCTTCTGGTTCCGGCCGGAGACCGCGAGCATCAGCGAGGTGCCGATGGACGACCGCGAGATGACGCTGTTCGTGCGCGGCCGCAGCCGGGACTTCCAGACCATCGTGGTGCAGGGGACGATCGGCTGGCGCGTGGTCGACCCGGAACTGCTGGCGAGCCGGGTCGACTTCTCGCTCGGGCTGCGCACCGGCAGGCCTCAGGGCGAGCCGATCGAGCGCATCGAGGCGCGTCTCGGCGGCATCGCCGGCCAAGCGGTCCTGCAGGCGATCGGCGGGAACCCGGTCGGCGCCCTCCTCGATGCCGGCCCCGAGCCCCTGCGCGTCGCCCTCCAATCGGTCCTGGAGGCGGCGCCGGCCCTGGCGGAGATCGGCATCGCGGTGGTCTCGGTGCGGCTCACCAACCTGGCGCCGTCGAGCGAGCTGGAGCGCGCGCTTCAGACGCCGACCTTCGAATCCCTTCAGCAGAAGGCGGACGCGGCGACCTTCGCGCGACGCGCCCTCGCGGTCGAGAAGGAGCGGGCCATCGCGGAGAACGAACTCGAGACGCGAACGGAACTGGCCCGGCGCGAGGCGCTGCTCATCGCGCGGGAGGCGGAGAACGCCCGCGACCGTGCCGCCGGCCTCGCCGAGGCGCAGGGGCTGGAAGCGGCGGCCGAGGCCGAGCGCATCCGCCTCGTGGAAGGCGCCCGGGCGGAGGCCGAGCAGCGCCGCGCCGCGATCTATCGCGATCTCCCGCCGGCCGTGCTGCTCGGGCTGGCCGCGCGCGAACTCGCAGGCAAGCTCGAGACGATCGAGCACGTCAACGTGACGCCCGACCTGCTGGCCGCCGCCTTGGGCGAGTTCCGCAGGCCGGTGCCGCCGCTCGCGGCCGCCTCGCGCTAGGCGTCGTGCCATGCCGGTGATCACCCCGCGGGCGGTGTTCGTCATCCGCGACACCGATTACGAGGCCCTGCTCGCCCGCCACGCCACCCGCGGGCAGGCCCGCTTCTTCCTGGAGAGCCGCGGCCAGAGCCTGGCCGAGGTCGAGGCGCGCCACCTCCGGTTTCACGCCGTGCTCGGGCAGGCGCGGGCGGCGGTGCCGGGGGACTGGCGGCAGGCGCTGACCCGGCGCGTCGACCTCGATCGCTTCCTGTTCGCCCCCGAGGACGTCGTCGTGACGGTGGGCCAGGACGGGCTCGTCGCCAACGTGGCGAAGTACCTGCGCGATCAGCCGGTGATCGGCGTCAACCCGGACCCGGACCTCTACGACGGCGCCTTGGCGCGGATCGCGGTCGGGCGCCTGCCCGCGCTGCTCCCGGCGAGCGTCGCCGGGGCGGCCTCGGTGGAGCGCCGCACAATGGTTCAGGGCGTGCTCGACACCGGCGAGCGGCTGCTGGCGCTCAACGAGATCTTCGTCGGCCATCGCAGCCATCAATCGGCGCGCTACAGGATCGAGGCGGCGGGCATGGCCGAGGACCAATCGTCGAGCGGTCTCATCGTCGCCTCGGGGACCGGCCTGACTGGCTGGGCCCGCTCGATCGGGGAGGCGACGCACCTCACGGTCGGTATCGGGACCGAGGAGGCGGCGGTCGGCTACTGGGTGCGCGAGCCGTTCCCGAGCGTCGCCACCGGCACCGCCGTCCGGGCGGGCAAGCTGAAAGGCACGGCGCTGGCGGTGACCTCGCGGATGAACGAGGGCGGCGTAGTCTTCGCCGACGGGATCGAGCAGGACTTCATCGCCTTCGACTGGGGCCGGCGGGTCGAGCTCGGCCCGGCCGACCGCGCCCTGACCCTCGTGGTCGCGTAGCGTCGCCGCGGCTCAAGCCGAGGGCTCCGCCGCGGCGTCGGCCCAGCTCTGCAGCGGAAACGTCCGGTCGTAGGCCAGATTGAACAGGAAGGCGTAGGCCACGTAGAAGCCCGCGATCGCAAGATCCATCACCAGGGCCTCGACGAGGCCGATGCCGAGATACCAGGCGATCGGCGGCAGCAGGATCACGAGCAGCCCGGCCTCGAACAGCACGGCGTGCGCCACCCGCAGGGGGAGGCTCTTGCGCGTATGCCCGACCAGCCGCTGCATCGCGCGGTCGAAGCCGAGGTTGTAGGCGTAGTTCCACGCCATCGCGACCAGCGCGCTTCCGACGCCGATCACGCCCATGTCGGCGGCGTGCAGCCCGAACAGCAGGGTCCCGAGCGGGATGATGAGCGCGAGCCCGATCACCTCGAACAGGATGGCGTGGCGGATGCGGTCGCGGGTGGTTCGCATGGTCTGGCCCGAAAAAACCTCGTTGGTCGGCCGCGTTCTATCTGCGATATCCGACCCAGCAAGTTGGTACGTATCTCGGAAGCCGATGGATGGCGGTCTCGCTCGATCAGCTTCAGGCCTTCGTGGCGGCGGCCGAGGCCGGGTCCTTCTCCGGCGCCGCCCGCGTGCTGCGGAAGGCGCAGTCGGCGGTCAGCACGCAGGTGGCGAACCTCGAAACGGATCTCGGCCTGCCCTTGTTCAGCCGGGCGGGCCGGAACCCGGTGCTCACGCCGGCGGGGGAACGGCTGCTGCTGGAGGCGCGGGTGGTGCTCGACCGGCGGGAGCACCTGATCGGCGTCGCGAGCAGCCTCGAGCAGGGGGTGGAGAACCGGCTCGTGGTCGCCATCGACGAGCTCTATCCCGAGCACGCGCTCGGCGCGCTCTTCGCCGACTTCGCCCGGCACTTCCCGTCGGTGGAACTGGAGCTGCTCTTCCCGCTGATGGAGGACGTCAGCCGCATGGTGCAGTCCGGCGCCGCCGACCTCGGGGTGATGTGGCGCCAGGAGGTCTTGCCGACGGAACTCGGCTTCCAGACCATCGGCTGGGTGCCGCTCAAGCTCGTCTGCGGGCGTGATCACCCGCTGGCGAAGGCGCGGGTCGCTTGGGAGGAGCTGAAGCGCCACCGCCAGATCCTCGTCGCCGCGCGCGGCGACGGGCCGGAGAAGCGCCGCCTTCGCGTGGCCGCCGAGGTCTGGTGGGTCGAGAGCCACTGGGTGATCCTGGAAATGGTCAAGCACGGGATCGGCTGGGCCTTCGTCACCGACCACGTCATCGCCGCCTCCCAGACCGCGCCGGACCTCGTCACGCCGGACCTGCAGTTCGACAAGGGCGACTGGCCGATCGCCCTCGAGCTGGTCTGGCACAAGCAGCGACCTTGCGGCCCCGCCGCGGCCTGGCTGCGCGAGCGCTTCGCCGCGGAGCGCGTCGGCAGCCTCGCGGGCGACGACCGGCCGCGCTGAGGCCGGCCGCGTTGAGGTGAGGGCGCGCGGCGCGGTCAGGACTCGGCCCACGCCGCCCGCACCGGTCCGGCTGCGGTATCGGGCTTGGCATCGCCAATGAAGATCACCACCGGGCCGTGCTCGGCCCGCCGCGGATCGTAGAAGTCGAGGAGGTCGGGGTACCGGCGCTGGATGAAGTCCGGGCGCAGTCCCGCGCGGCGCAGCAGATGGTCGATGACGACCTGATCGCCGTGCACCCCGTTGGGGACCGGGCCGCACGAACCGGCCCGCATCCAGCGTTCGGGCTCGGCCGCGAACGCGGCGTGGAGGAAATCCAGCTCGCCCCCGTCCCAGCGCAGCAGGGCGCTGGAGAGCCGCCCCTCGTGGAAGTAATCCTCCATCGCGGCGAGTCCTGGCTCGGCCAGCGCATCGCATGGCCCGGTGAGGACGGTGTCGAGGTCGCACAGCAGCGTCGGCCCCCGCGTTAGGCCGGGGCGGAACGCCTCCATTTTCGCCCACCAGGCCGGCCAATCGTGCCGCAGCGGAACCCGCTCGACGCCGGCGACGACGAGCGGAAGGTCCGTGAGGCAGAGGATCCGCTCGAACGCCGGGGCGTGGCGGCGTACTCCGCGGGCGAGGCGCTCGACCCAGGTCGCGTCGTAGCGCCCGCCGCCCTTCAGGACGGTGACGAGGGTGGTCATGCGCGGAACCCGATCATGTTGCGGGGACGGTCCCGACCGGGCGGATCATCCGGACGGGTGAAGGCGGAGCTGGCCGGACGCCTCGGCTTCGGCGAACCAAGCACGCTCGGCCGCCCAGGGATGACCGGGCCAGCCGGCGAAGCCGAAGCCGTAGGCGTCGACCGGCCCGGACCACGAGGGCCGGCCGAGCAGGAGCGCCAGGGTCACGAGGAAGCCGGTGCTCGGGTTCGGCCGTCCCATGGTGCCGGCGCCGAGGCGCAGGCCACCCTCGCGGTGCAGGTCTTCCGGTAGGACGTGAACCGGCTTGCCGAGCGGAGCCAGCAGCGCCAGCGCCTCACGGGTCCAGCACACCTGCTCGGGTCGGTTGTGCTCCGCCGGAAGCATCGGGAACGGCAGGATGAAGGCCTCGGCCGCGCGAACCACCGGGCGGTCGAGGAAGCCCGGGTCGGCCAGCCATTCCCGCATCTGGCCGCCGCGGTTGACCAGGGCGAGGTGGGTGACACGCGAGCCGGTGCGTCCGCGAAAGCCCGCCGCATTGTTGAAGCGCACCACCGAGGGCGCCGCGTCGATCGCGGCGGCGGCCTCGATCCCCGGCGCGTTGCCGACGATGGCGAGCCGGGAACCCGAGATCTGGAGCGCACCGGTCCGGGGCGCATCGGGGGCGCGTGAGGGATCGACCGGTGCGTTCACATGCGGCTGGGGTTCGAGGAGCAGCGGAGGTATGGCGTCGGCCCCACGCGGCAAGGTGCGGCGGCGGAGCGGGAGGGTTGGACCGAGATGCGCCGATGCTTCATCTGCGCCGCAGACATGCTGCAGCCGACCAAACGGCATCTCACGTATCCGGGCGGTCGCCGCCGCGATTTTCCGCTCGCCTGCGCCTCCTGCGGGCTCCTGCTGACAGCGGATGCCGATCCCGACCGCTGCCGCGCCGATCTCGCGGAACGCCTCGCCGCACCGGCCTTCGTTCCGGACCCGGACGGCGCCTACGGGCTCGACCTCTACACCCTACGCAGCGCCGCGACCGGAGCCGGTCTCGGAATTCGCGCGCTCGACGGGGACGGCCGTGCGGATCTGCGCCGGCCGCACGGCATCCGCGCCGCGCAGGCGGACCTCTACGCCCTCGACGAGGGGGAGACGATGCCGGTCTCACTCGGCCTGCTCTGTCGCCCTGCGGATCTCGAGCGCGTCCTGGCCGGCGTCGAGCCCCACGCAGCCTGGACCGACGACGTGGTCGTCCTGCTCGATGCGTCGGCCGGTCCGCCGCGCGCCATGGCCGCCGCCGGCTTCGCGCACGGTGCAGTGCGCGTGGCCGCGTGGCCGATGGACGGCGATTTCGGCGCGCAGCGCAACGCCCTCCAGGACCTCGCCCGCCATCCCTGGATGCTGCAGCTCGACGCCGACGAAACCCTCGACGCCGCCGCGGGCCGCCGCCTCCCGGCGCTTGCGGGCCTGGCCGAGGCGGGCGATGTTCTCTCGGTCGGGCTGCCGCGCCGGAACCGCGTCGACGGCGTCCTCTCCGACGTCTACCCGGACGTCCAGTACCGGCTGAACCGCAGGAGCGTGCGCTATGGCGGCCGCGTGCACGAGCGGCCGGTGCTCGACGGCGGCTGGCCACGCAGCGTCATCGCGCTGCACGGGGCGATCGAGCATCATCTCGGCCGCGCGCACGTCCTAGCGCGCTCGCGGCGCTACGAGAGCCTCGCCCCCGGACGCGGGCGCCCGGAGGAAGAGGCGGCGCTGCTGCGGCCGTTTCGCGACTGAGCGCCCGGTTCGGGGCTCGGCTCAGCGCGCCGCCCGAGCGCGGCTCGCCGCGATGGCGCGCGCGTACAGATCGAGGGTCTCGCGGCCGAGGGCCGCCCGGTTGAAGCGTCCGGCCGCCGCGAGCGCACGAGTTCGGTAGGCCAGGCGAAGGCCCGGGTCGGCGAGCAGCGGGCGGAGGGCGTCGGCGAGCGCCGGGCCGGTCGCGTCCCGTGCCAAGGGCCCCGCGCCGGGGTCGCCGACGAAGGCGCGGGCGCTGGCATCCAGCGCGCAGGCCACCACCGGGCGTCCATAGGCCAGGGCCTCCTGGTAGACGAGGCCGAAGCTCTCGTAACGGGAAGGAGCGAGCACCGCATGGGCGGCGGCGTAGGCCTCGGCGAGCTCGTCCGCAGGAACCCGCCCGCGCGCGCGGATGCGGGCCTGCGCCCCACCGGGCAAATCGCCCGGCAGGTCCGACGGCGGCACGCCGACGAGATCGAGCACGAAGGGCGGAACCGATCCGAACGCGGCCTCGTCGGCGAGGATCGCGATCGCTCCGAGCAGGGCGTCGAAGCCCTTTCGCGCCTCCCCCCGTCCCACGAAGAGCAGGCGCACCGGCTCGGAATGGTCCGGATAGGCCGCGCCCCGCGCGGCCGCCGTGATCTCCGGCGGCAGGCTGAGGCCGATCACCGCTTCCGGCTGCCGGCCGGACAGAGCGTAGGCCCGGGCGATCACCGCCCCGTGCTCGGCCGTGTTGGCGATCAAGCCGGCGCTGCCGCGCGCCTGGGCACGCTCCAGCGCGTCGGCGGTGCGGCCGTCGAACCCGTCGCGCAGCGAGGCGGGGGCGTCGCGCGTGAAGGCCGCCGGCGTCGAGCTTCGCGTCACCAGCGGCAGGTCCCGGCGCCGGGCCAGCAGCACGGCGGGGGCGTACCAGTTCGTCGCCTCCGCCACGTCGAACGGTGCGTGCGCGTGGACCGCGCGCACCGCGCGGCGGAAGGCGAGGGGGGCCGCGAGGTGGCCGGCCGAGCCCCAGCGGCGAAGGCGCGCCAGCGCGCCGCCCGGCGGCAGGGCGATCCCGACAACGGTCACGCCGCCCATGCGCTCGCGGCCGGTGCGGTCGAGGGCGAAGACCGTCACGTCGGCGCCGGCCATGGCGAGGCTCTCCGCGATCTCGCGCGCCGCGGTCGAGAGGCCGCTCGGGGCCGGCGGGTAGTCCCAGGCGAGGTAGGCGACCCGCATCAGGCGGCGAGCAGGCGGCGATACAGGGCGAGGTAGTCGGCCGCCATGCGGTCGGCGGTGAAGCGTGCCTCGAAGCGCGCGCGGACCAGGGCACGGTCGATCTGCTCGATCCGCCCGAGCGCGGCGACCGCCTCCGCTTCGGAAGACACGATGAAGCCCGTCACACCGTCCTCGACGATCTCCGGCACGGAGCCGCGGTTCCAGGCCACCACCGGCGTGCCGCAGGCCATCGCCTCGATCATCACCAGGCCGAAGGGCTCCGGCCAGTCGATCGGGAACAGCAGCGCCCGCGCGCCGCCCAGCAGTTCCCCCTTCCGGCGATCGTCGACGGGTCCGAGATAGGTCGCGTCGTCACCCAGCAGCGGGCGGACCCTGTGCTCGAAGTAGTCCGGGTTGCCGACGTCGACCGTGCCGCCGAGCCGGATCGGGATGCCGGCGGCGCGCGCGACGCGGATCGCGGTGTCCGGCCGCTTCTGGTCGGTCATCCGGCCGACGAAGGCGACGTGCGCGCCGGGCTGCGTCTGCAGGGCGTAGCGGTCCCGCGCGATGCCGTGATGCACGATCCCCGCCCGGTTCGCGGCCGGGATGCCGGCCTCCTGCGCCGCCGAGATCGCCGCGACCGGCAGGTCGGGGAAGCCCGCGAAGAACAATGCCCGGTCGAGCTCGTCCACGCGCCAGTGCACCGTCGTGAGGCTGTGGCGCCGTCGCGCGCCGAGAAGCGCCGCATGCGCGAACTCGCCATGGCAATGCACGATGTCGAACCGGTCGAGACGCAGCCGCAGCGCCTCGAGCTGCAGAGCGTCCAGCGCCGCCGGGACGCCGGGCGCGACGCGTCCATGGCGGCGTTCGAGGGCCGAAAGACTCGGGTGATCGCCCACGTGCGGCAAGTCTGTCGCACTGTCGGAGGGGGCGAACAGTGTTACCTCCACCCCCAAGCCACTGAGCGCCGTGCCGAGGTCGTGGATGACCCGCTCCGTGCCGCCGTGATGCTCAGGGGGAACGGGGAAGATGTTCGGGGCGACTTGGGCGACGCGGATCACGATGGGTACCTCACCTGCAGCGTTCTCTCGTCCCGGCACGCCCGAGACGCCGGCGGCCTGATGTTCGTCCTGCATGTCGCCTTGCAGGGCTGCCTTCGCGGCGGCAGCGTCGCGTTCGGGCTGACCGCCGATACCGGCGGCCACATCCGCTATCTGCTCGACCTCGTCGCGGCCTCGTCTCAGGATGCCGGCATCGAGCGGATCGTGATGGCGACGCGGCTGTTCGACGGCATCCATGGCCCGGACTACGCCGTGCCCGAAGAGCGGATCTCCGACAAGGTCGAGCTCGTGCGGCTCGCGAGCGCGTCGCCGGCCTACCGGTCGAAGGAGGAGATGCACGCGGAGGTCGCGAGCTTCGCCCGGAACCTCACGGCCTGGATCGGCCGGCAGGCGCGGGCGCCCGACCTGATCCACGCCCACTACGCCGAAGCGGCCTCGGTCGCGCGGCTGGTCGAGGACGCGCTCGGGATCCCCTTCGTGTTCACCGCCCACTCGCTCGGACGAGTCAAGGCGTCGATCCTCGGCGCAGGCGCCGAGAACGGCCCCGATCTCGCGCCTCGCATCGCCGCCGAGGAAGGGGCCCTGGCCCGCGCCAGCCTGATCATCGCCTCCTCCCGCGACGAGGCGGAAGTGCAGTATGCCGGCTACGCGGCCTACGATCCCGGCCGCATCCGTGTCCTGCCGCCGGGCAGCGATCTGGCGCGATTCACCGCGGCCGAGCCCCTTCCGCGGGTCGACGCCACCATCGACCGTTTCCTGCACGATCCGAGCAAGCCTGCGCTGCTGGCCCTCGCCCGGCCGGTGGCGCGCAAGAACCTCGCGGCGCTGGTGCGGGCCTATGGGGAGAGCCCGGAGCTTCAGGCCCGCGCCAACCTCGTCCTGATGGCCGGCATGCGCGAGGACATCGACGCGCTCGACGGCGACATGCCCGCGACCCTGCGCGAGATCCTGGTGCTGATCGACCGCTACGATCTCTACGGCCGCGTCGCATATCCGAAGACCCACGACCCGGAGGACGTGCCGGCGATCTACGCCTATGCCCGCACCCGCGGCGGCGTGTTCGTGAACCCCGCCCTTAACGAGCCGTTCGGGTTGACGCTCCTCGAAGCCTCCGCCGCCGGCCTGCCGCTGGTGGCGACGGACAGCGGCGGCCCCAACGACATCGTCGAGACCTGCGGCAACGGCCTCCTCGTCGACCCGCGCGCGCCGGATGCGATCGCCGCCGCGTGCCTGCGGATCCTCGACGAGCCCGATCTGTATGCGGCCTGCGTCGCGGGCGGCGCCCGCGCGGCCGCCGCCTACGACTGGGACCAGCACGCCGCCCGCTACCATGATCTGCTGCGGGCGCTGCTGGCGCCCGAGCCGCCGCTGGCCGTGCCGCGTCAGTTGCTGGTCTGCGACATCGACAACACCCTCGTCGGCTGCGCGGCGTCGCTCGGCATCTTTCGGCGCTGGCGCAGCCGCCAGGCGGGACTGGCCTTCGGCGTCGCCACCGGCCGTTCCTTCCACTCCGCGATGGCGATCCTCGAGCAGCAGGCCAGCCCGCGCCCGCAGGTGATGATCACCTCGGTCGGCTCGGAGATCTACCATCTCGATCCCAACGGCGTGACCTACACGGCAGACCTGGCCTGGCGCGCGGTCGTCTCGACCGGGTGGGACCGCTCCGGCGTCCGCGCGGCGCTCGCCGATCTCGACGGGCTCGTGCCGCAAGGCCCGCTGGAGCAGCGCGGGCACAAGCTCAGCTATTTCGGGGACGCGACGACGGCAAGGGCGGTGCGCGCCCGTCTCGCGCAGGCGGGGCACCGCGCCAGCGTGATCCACAGCCACGGACGCTACCTCGACGTGCTGCCCGCAGCGGCCTCGAAAGGGACGGCGGTCGCCCACGTCCGGGCGCTCTACGGCCTGCCGGAGCGGGCCGTGTTCGTCGCCGGCGATTCCGGGAACGACGTCGAGATGCTGCGCGCCCAGGCGCAGGCGATCATCGTGGCCAACTACTCCGACGATCTGGCGAGCCATGCCGCGCTGAAGCATTCCTACGTCGCCCGCACCTCGCACGCCCGCGGCATCATCGAGGGCGTCGGCCATTTCCGCCGGATGCTGGCCGATGCCGGCTGAGCCTTCGCATGTGCCCTCCGCGAGCGTGCTGACGCTGGTCCGCGGCCGGGCCGACCGTCTGCGCAACCTCATGCATGGGTTGGCGCGCCAGTCCGCGTCCCCGCGGGAGCTGGTGATCGCCTGGATGCAGCCCGAACCCGCGCCGGACCTGCCGGACCCGGGTTGTCCCGTGCGTCACCTCCACGTGGCGGGCGAGCCGATGCCGCTCGCCGCCGCCCGCAACCGCGCGGCCGAGGCCGCCGGCGGCGAGCTGCTGATCTTCCTCGACGTCGACTGCATCCCGTCTCCCGGCCTCGTCGCGGCCTATCGCCGAGCGGCGGCGCAGGCCGAGGGCCTGTTCCTCGGCGAGGTGCTGTATCTGCCGCCCGGGTCCGAGGCGGGGAATGCCGCCGACGATGCGGCGCTCGCGCGGGCCGGGCAGAGGCATCCGGCGCGGCCGGCGGTGCCGCGAACGGGCCTGCGCCCGGAGCCGGATCCCGGCCAGCTCTGGGGCCTGTCCTTCGCTCTGCCGGCCCGCGCTTGGCACGCCGTCGGGGGCATGGACAAGGCTTACGCCGGCTATGGCGGGGAGGAGACCGACCTCGCCGTGCGCCTCGCGGCCGGCGGGTTGCCGACCTTCTGGGTGGCGGGGGCTTGCGCCTACCACCAGCACCACCCGGTCCACGTGCCGCCGCTGCAGCACTTCGAGGCGATCCTCGCCAACGCCGCCCGCTTCCACCGAAGGCACGGACGCTGGTGCATGACCTACTGGCTCGACCAGTTCCGGGCCGCCGGGCTGATCGCCTGGGACGCGGACGCCCCGGCGATCCGGCTCGTCCGCCGGCCGCGCGCCGACGAGGTCGCCGCCGCCCTGCGGCCCGACGCCCTGTTCTCCTGACGGTTTGCGAACACTCCAGCCATGAAGAAGCCCATCGCGTTCTTCGTCCATCATCAGGGACGGGGCCATGCCAACCGCACCATGGCGATCGCCGCCGAATTCGCCCGCGACCGGCCCGTCTCCGTGCTCACGGCCGGCCCCCAGCTGTTCGACGGCTTCTCCCGCGACATCGAGATCGTGCCGCTGCCGAACATGATCGGCGCGTCCGTGCCGACGCCGCGGCTCTACGCGGAGCCGACGCCGCAGGTGATGCACTGCGTGCCCCTCGGCCTTGCCGAGATGCGGCGGACCATGCGGCGGATCCTCGACCACCTCGACGAGCGCGAGGTCGGCCTGTTCGTGGTCGACGTCTCGGCGGAGATCGCGCTGCTCGCGCGCATCGCCAGCGTGCCGGCGGTGCAGATCCGCATGCACGGCGACCGCTCCGACATCGGCCATGTCGGCGCCTACGAAGCCTGCGTCGGGATGCTCGCCCCCTTCGACGAGCGGATGGAGCAGGATGACTATCCGGCGTACCTGCGAGCCAAGACCTTCTACAGCGGTGGCCTCTGCACCAGCGTCGACGGCGTGCCCGGTCGCGCCGAGGCGCGCGCACGGCTCGGCCTCGATCCGGCGCGCGAGATCGTCGTGGCCGTGACGGGCGGCGGGGGCAGCGGCACGCCCTACGCGCCGCTGACAGTGGCCGCGCGCGCCGCCCCCGAGACCCTGTGGCTCACCCTCGGGCCGACCCATCGCGAGGGTCACGAGACCGACTTCTCCAACCTGCGCGAGCTCGGCTGGGTGCCCTCGGTGACCGACTACCTCGCCGCCGCGGACATCGTGCTGGCCTCGGCCGGCGACAACACGGTCCACGAGGTCGCCCGCGTGGGCGGCCGGCTGATTGTGATGCCGGAATGGCGCTACTTCGGGGAGCAGACGCGCAAGGCCGAGGCCCTGGTCCGTTTGGGCGCCGCGGTCCAGGCCCCGGTCTGGCCCGGCGATCTGCAGGGCTGGCGCGATCTCCTCGCCCGGGCCCGCACCCTCGATCCCGCCCCGCTGGGCAGCCTCTACGCGCCGGACGCCGCCGCCCGCGCCGCCGGCTGGCTCGAAGGGCTCGCCGACGAACTCTGGAGCGGCGCGGCCGAGCGACCGGCGCTCGCCGTCGTCGCTCGCTGACCGCCCGCTCAATGCCGCGCTCGATCGTCCAGGAGCCAGACCGCCCGATGTCCACCGTTTCCGTCGTGACCCTCGCCAAGGGGCGGCCCGCGCACCTGCGCAACGTGCTCCTCGGCCTCGAGCGCCAGACGCAGGCCCCCGTCGAGTTCATCGTCGCGGTGATGCAGGACGCGCCCTACGACCTCCCCGAGGTGGCCTTCCCGGTCCGTCAGATCCTGGTCCCCGGCACCGAGCTGCCGCTCGCGGCCGCGCGCAATCGCGGCGTCGCGGCCGCGAGCGGCGACGCCGTCGTCTTCCTCGACGTCGACTGCATCCCGGGCCCCGACCTCGTGGCCGACTACGCGCGCGGGCTCGCCGAGCTCGACGGCCTGCTGATGGGCGAGGTCCTGCACCTGCCCGAGAAGGCCACGGCGGGCGCCTGGACCTGCGAGGCCTTCGCCGCGGTCGCCGAGCGTCACTCGGACCGTCGCGGCCCTCCGGCTTCCGGCATCGAGATCTGCCGCGACTACCGCTGCTTCTGGTCGCTGAACTTCGCCATCCGGCGCGCCACCTTCCTCGCCACCGGCGGCTTCGACGAGCGCTACGTCGGCTACGGCGGCGAGGACACCGATTTCGGCAAGATCCTCGATCAGGCCGGCATCCCCATCGCCTGGATGAAGGGCGGGCTGGCCTACCACCAGTACCACCCGCACCACATGCCGCCGGTCCACCACCTCGCCAGCGTGGTGCGCAATGCCGAGCTGTTCGAGGCCAAGTGGGGCTACCGCACCATGGGGCACTGGCTCTACGCGTTCAAGGTGATGGGTCTGATCGACGACGCGCCCGATCGGCCGATCCGCATCCTGCGCCACCCCGAGGCCGGCGATCTCGCGCTCACCGGCCAGCAGAGCCACCAGCCCTACAGCAACGCGGCGTCCGTCATCCGCTTCCTCGAAGCCCAGGCCGCCCCGGCGGCGACTGCGTGAGGATCGCGCTCCTCGCCCATCTCCGGCATCCGGTAGCGCGCCCCTTCGCGGGCGGGATGGAAGCCCAGAGCTGGGCCCTCGCCGACGGGTTGATGGCGCGCGGGCACGAAGTGGTGCTGTTCGCCGCCGGCGACAGCGATCCGCGCTTCGCCGTCGATCCCGTGATTTCGGTGCATCATGAGCGCAGCTTTCCCGGGCTGGAGCATCGCGGCGACGCCGGCCTCGTCGCCCATGTCGACGCCGGATACGCCGCCGCCTGCGACCGGATCGCGGCCGGCGGGTTCGACGTGCTCCACAACAACAGCCTGAGCCGGCTGCCCCTGGAACGCCGGCGCATCGCGGTGGTGCCGACCGTGACGTCGCTCCATGTCCCGCCCTACGACGCGCTGCGCTGGTTCGTGGACGAAAGCCTCGGGCCCGGTCACCGGATCACCGTCACGTCGGAGGCGCAGCGCACGCTGTGGTGGCCGGACGCGGTGCCGGCGGGCGTGTCCGTCCTCCACAACGGCGTCGA
This sequence comes from Methylobacterium sp. J-092, assembly GCF_022829325.1. Taxonomy (NCBI): domain Bacteria; kingdom Pseudomonadati; phylum Pseudomonadota; class Alphaproteobacteria; order Hyphomicrobiales; family Methylobacteriaceae; genus Methylobacterium; species Methylobacterium sp. J-092. The sequence goes on from NZ_JAKSXU010000220.1 coordinate 24,838, forward strand.
TCCCGGCGCCTGGCCGTATCGTGAGCGCGGCGACGGGACCGCCGTCTGGTCCGGGCGCATCGCGCCGATCAAGGGCACGCATCTCGCGGTCGCGGCGGCACGGCGTGCCGGCATGCCGCTGACCGTGTTCGGCCCGATCGAGGACCGGGCGTACTGGGAGGCGGAGGTCGCGCCCCAGATCGGCGGTTCGATCCGATACGGCGGCCACCTCTCCGGCGCCGCGCTGGCGCGCGAGATCGGCCGCGCCTCGGTCTTCCTGTTCACGCCCTGCTGGGACGAACCCTTCGGCCTCGTGGCGGTGGAGGCCATGGCCTGCGGCGTGCCGGTCGCGGGCTTCGCCATGGGCGCGGCCGAGGAGGTCGTCGGCGAGGCCGGCCGCCTCGCGCCCGTGAACGACGTGGCCGCGCTCGCCCGCGCGATCGGCGAGGCACGCGCCATTCCCCGCACCGTCCCGCATGGACGGGTCTCGCGACTGTTCACCCGCGATCTCTGGCTGGAACGCTGCGAAGCCGTGTACGCGCTGGCGCGGACGGAGCATGCCACGCGGAACTGACCTCGTCCACTGCCGTCCGGCTCCGATGCTCACGCGACCGTGAACACAGCATCGCCTCAATCCCAAGCCCAAGAGACTTCGATGGTCCTGCGCGGGCGGCCACCGATCGACCGGATCATGCCGGCGCGGTCTTCTGTTCGGCGGCGACCTGGATTGAATCTTAGGCGGTGGTGATGCTGCTCATCTGGTCCGGCTGGGGCATTTTGGTCCTGCCCGTGGTTTTCGGCACCGCCCTTCTCGTCGGCGCCTCGGGCGGGCTGGCGCTTCGCGCGCTCGGCCATCCGGAGCTGACGTTCCTCGCCGTCAGCCTCGGGCTGCTCGCCGCCGCGGCAGCCAACTGGTTCGTCGGCCGAAACCTCAACGGCACGCCGCCCCGCGAACTCCTCGATCCGGGCTCCAACCAGCGCGTGCTGCTGCACAGGGTCCACAAGCTGTTCTGGATCCGGATGGAATACTGGTCCGTCCCCGTGGCGCTCGCCGCCCTTGTGCCGCTCCTGGCCCTGCGCAACCTGTGAGCCGGCCGACGACGCGCGTTGCCGGCGGACCGGACGCCGTTCGGCGCGTCGCGGCTCGGCTTGCCGTCGTGATGGGAACGCCGGCGGCGGCCGAGATGCCGGTCGTTTCCGTCGGGATCGACGGCTTCGACGCGTTCCTCGGGGCCTGCGCGTGGTGTGCTGCGAGCTCCGGCGTGCCGGAATGCCCAAAGCTTCTCCGGAGAAAAGGACCGATCTGCGTGGCCAACGGCACCCGCGTATCCGAGCGTTGGTTCAACGCCGCCCTGTGGCTCGTCGCCCTGCTGTTTGCGGGCTTCCTGATCGGCCTGGGCTCGCTCGTGGTCGGCGACCTGCCGCAGGTCGAGCACCGCTACACCGTGGATCAGTTCCTCGACCCGGAGCCGGCGCGCGCCTCGGCCGCCGCCCTCAAGCAGATCCGGCGCGAGCAGGACGACGCGCGGCGGCAGGCGGAGGCGGCGCAACTGGCCCTCGACGCCGCCCGCTCGGCGACCGAGTCGGCGCGCGAGACCTTCGCGAACTGGCTGAAGACCCGCAACGCCACCCAGCGCGTCGACCAGGATCCGGGGCTCGTCGCCCGCACCGAGGGGCTGGATCAGCTCAAGGCGGCCGAGCGCGCCGTCGAGGAGCGGCTCGAAGGCCTGAACCGCACGGCCTTCGAGCTCGGCGAGCGGGAGGCGGCGCTCTCGGCCGCCGACGGCGCCCTGCAGGCCGAGGCGCAGGCCAGGCTCGTTTCGGCCGAGCGCGGTCAGGAACTGCGGGTGTTCGGCTATCGGCTCGCCCTCACGCTGCCTCTCCTGATCTTCGCCGGTTGGCTTCTGTTGAAGCGCCGGCGCACGCGCAACTGGCCGTTCGTCTGGGGATTCGCCTTCGCCGCGGCCTTCGCGTTCTTTGTCGAGCTGGTGCCCTACCTGCCGAGCTACGGCGGCTACGTGCAGTACGGCGTCGGCGCGGTCCTGACGCTCGTGGGCGGCCGCGCCGCGATCAACGCGCTGCACGCCTACCGCGAGCGGCAAGCCCTGGTGGAAGCGCGGCCAGATGCCGAGCGCCGCACCGAGATCGCCACCGACGAAGCGCTCGCGCGCCTCGCCCGGAAAGTCTGTCCCGGCTGCGAGCGCGGGATCGCCCTCGACGATCCCGCCACGAACTTCTGCCCGCATTGCGGGCTTGGGGTGTTCGAGCGCTGCTCAGCCTGTTCCCAGCGCAAGAGCACGTTCGAGCGGTTCTGCCGCGGATGCGGCGAGCGCCGGATGGTCACCGCGGCCGTGACCGGGTAGCTGACGCGCAGAGAACGCCGAATGTTGACCGCTTCACACACAGGGTACCCGATGAGTCGCCCGCGCGGCGTCGGTCTGCCGTGGTACGGCCCGGAGCACTACGACGCGCTCCGTCACGGCTTCGTCGACGGCGCTAAGCTGCCGGCGTCGTACGAGGCGTGGCGCATGTCCGCCGAGCAGGTCGAGCGTGAGGTGCAGCGCAGCGGCGTCGACGTCGTTCGCGTGCCGATCGAGCTGGGCGCGTTCACCGACTGGTGCGTGCGCACGGGGTCGGCGAGCGATGGCGCGGCACGCGCCCGGTACGCGGCCGAGCGCCTCGAGAAAACCGCCGCAGGGGGCTAGCGGGCCGTCCCTCGGGACGATCTGGTCGGTCCGGGGGCCTTGGGCCGCCGGAGCCTCACGTATGATGCGGATCGGTGTTCCGGTTTTCGCCTCGGTTCTTCCGTTCCGCCTTCAATTCCCGCTCGGCCAGAACCCAGAACCGCATCTCCTGGCCTTCGGGGCGGTGATTGCGGTCCCAGAGGTCGTAGGCCCGCTGCCGGATCTGCTCGATCGGGATCGGTGCGTCGTCGTCGTCCATGCGTTCACTGATCTTCGTTGGGCCTGATCTGCATCCCTGCGCGATCGGAGGATCGCGCCGCGGCGTTTCGGACTTGCGGTGGCGCCGGGTCCGGCTCGAACCGAGCGATGAAGCGTAGCTGATCCCATAGATCGATACCGTGACCATCCACCAGGGCCTGGACCTGCGCCTTGGCGTCGTCGTCGCCCGCCGCGGCGATCACGGCCTGCAGGACCATCCGGCCGTCCGCGCCGAACATCATCGCCCGGTAGCACGGCACGCCCTCCGGTTCTGCCGACGGCGGCCCGCTCATCGGCCGGGCCCCGGTCCCGTGATCGATGGGCGCGCCCGGGCGATCGGGGCGCGTCCACCGTCGATGCGCCGACCCGCGCCATCCGCACGAACGTCGTTGTCGGGACCCGCCATGGGATTTGCCGCGCTGGAAACGGCGGGAGCACGAGCGTCTCGCAGGCGCTGACGGCCGGGATTCTGGTCAGCGATGGTCTAGAACTGCACCTTCGGAGGGGATTCGCACTAACATAGGATAGCTTGTGGATCGGTGCGGTGCGTTCCCCAAGAGCGGTGCCGATCTCCTGGCGGCTTTCCTCTCCGTGCCCACGTCGAGGCCGAGATGCCCTAACGCTGCGGCTAGTTCGACGCCCTGCCGCGCGCCCGCGCTGCCGTGCCGACGGTACGACGGCGGGCGGTGCGAGCGGCGGCACGCCGCACGCTTGAGCTGTGAATAGCCGCCTTCCAGATGGGACCGGTCCGGACCGAACCGCGTTGCCGGAGTCCCAAGGGTTGCGGACGGAGTGCGGAATGGCCGAGCGTCGACGGAAGGTGGCAGAGCCGGCACCTGCGCAGCTGGACGACGCCCCCCTCGTTCCGATCGGGGCGCTCGCGGTTTCGCTCCTGGACATTGCTGCGCAGGCCGGATCGAGCCGGTCGAACGCGTCGAAGCCGGTCGTGCACGTCGCGCGCGACGCGCGTCGTCTCGACGACCTCGCCCGCGTCCTGCGCGCGCTCGCTCCGAACGCCGAGATCCTCGTCTACCCCGAATGGGACTGCCTGCCGTTCGACCACGCGTCGCCGTCCCGGGCGACGATGGGAGCGCGCGCCGCGGTGCTCCGCCGGCTGAGCGGTAAGGGAGCGCCGCCGGACTTCGTCATGACCACGGGGCCGGCGCTCGCCCAGCGCGTCCCGCCACGAGCGACCTGGGACAACGCGCACGTGCCCCTCGCGATCGGCGACCGGATCGATCCGGCGCGGATCACCGCCGCCCTGGTCCGTCTCGGCTACGTCGTGGACGAGCGCGTCGACGAGCCGGGCGAGGTCGCCGTGCGCGGCCGCACCATCGAGGTGTTCCCGGCTGACGCGGCCAGGCCGTCCCGCATCGAGCACGCGGACGGCCGCGTCACGGCGATCCGGGTCTACGATCCGATCACCCAGCGATCGGTCGGAGATGTCGACCGCCTCGTGATCGATCCGGCCACCGAAATCGTCCTCGCCGCGGGTTCGGAAGAGCGGCTGCGCCCCTTCACCGGCCAGGAGCACGCCCTCGCCCGATTCTACCCACGCCTGGTGACGCCCCTCGACTATCTTCCCGATGCCGGCCTCGTGGTCGAGGAGGGAGCGTCCGCGCGGATGGCCGCCTTCTTCGAACAGATCGACGAGGCGCGCGCGATGAAGCGCGCCGGGCGGAACGGCCGGAGCGACGTGGGGCGCGGAGCTGACCTGTATCTGTCGCTCTCGGACTGGACGAAGGCGGTCGAGGCGCGGACGCTCTCCGCGGCGACCCGGGACGCGACCAAGGACATCGCCCTGCCGAGCCTGGCGGGGGCCACGCGTCCGACGGTTGCCTTCGCCAAGGTTCTCCGCGCGGAGTTGAAGGCCGGGCGGCGGATCGTCCTGGCCGGCCCGACGCTTCCGCTGCGCCGGCTCGTGCGCGAAGCATCCGCGGTGGCCGACCGCGCGGTTCGCCTGATCGACGGTTGGGCGGAGGTGGCCTCGGCCAAACCGGGGGAGGTCCTCGCCCTGCAGGCGCCCCTCGGGGCGGGTTTCCACGCCGACGGCGCCACCGTGATCGCGGCGGCCGACCTCTACGGCCCGGACGCCGCGCCGGTCGGTCCCGCAGGCCACGTCCTGCCGCTGTGCGAGGTCGATCTGCGCCCCGGCGACGTCGCGGTCGACCGCGACCGCGGCTTGTGCGTCTTCGAGGGCTTGGAGCAGGTCGCTGCGGTCGGTGACAGGCCGGCGACGGAAGCCCTGCGCCTGCGGTTCGCCGACGAAGCCGTCCTGATGGTGCCCGTCGCCCAGGCCGACCGGATCTGGCGCTACGGCTCCGAGCCGAGCGCCGTCACCCTGGACAAGCTCGACGGCGGCACGTGGGCCCGCCGCCGCCTGGAGGCCGAGGCGACGATGGCGCGGACCGCCCGCCACATGCTGGAGACGGCCCGCGAACGTCGCGAGGCGGGCGTCCCGGCGATCCGGCCTCCGGCTCGGGAGATGGAGCGCTTCGCGGCCGGTTTCGGCTTTCCGCCGACGCATGACCAGGCCGCGGCCATCGAGGCCGTGGCGACGGATCTCGCTTCCGGAGTGCCGATGGACCGGCTCGTCTGCGGCGACGTCGGCTTCGGCAAGACCGAGGTGGCCCTGCGCGCGCTGGCGGCAGCGGTGTTCGCCGGGCGGCAGGCGGTGCTCATCGCGCCGACCACGGTGCTCGCGCGCCAGCACGCCGAGACGCTGCGCCGACGCTTCGGCCGCTTCGGCATCGCGGTGGCGCAACTCTCCCGCCTGGTATCCCCGGCCGAGGCCAGGCGCGTGAAGGCGGGCCTCGCCGACGGCACGGTGCGGCTGGCCGTCGGCACCCACGCCCTGGCCGGGCGCGGCGTCGCCTTCGCCGACCTGGGCCTCACGGTGATCGACGAGGAACAGCGCTTCGGCGTGAAGACCAAGGCGGACCTGCGTCGTCTCGCCGGCGGCGGCCACGTGCTGACGCTCACCGCGACGCCGATCCCGCGCACGCTGCAATCCGCCCTCGTCGGCCTTCAGAGCCTCAGCATCCTGGCGACGCCGCCGGCTCTGCGTCAGCCGGTCCGCACGATCGTCGCCGCGTTCAATCCCGATACCCTGCAGGACGCGCTCGTTCGCGAGCACCGGCGCGGCGGACAGAGCTTCGTGGTCTGTCCTCGCGTCGAGGATATCGGGCCGATGGCCGAGCGCCTGCGCGCCCTCGTTCCCGACCTCGAGGTCGTCGTCGCGCATGGCGGCCTGAAACCGTCGGAGATGGACGAGGCGATGGTGCGCTTCGCCGACGGCGACGGGGACGTGCTCCTCGCCACCGCGATCATCGAGAGTGGGCTCGACGTGCCGCGCGCCAACACGATGCTGGTCTGGGAGGCGGCCAAGTTCGGGCTGGCGCAGCTCCACCAGCTGCGCGGCCGGGTCGGGCGCGGCCAGCGCCGCGGCGTCGTCCACCTGCTCTTCGATTCCGATGCCCCCCCGAGCCCGGCCGCCGAGCAGCGCATGCGGGCGCTGGAGGCGATGGACCGTCTCGGCGCAGGCTTCGCGATCAGCGCCCGCGACCTCGACCTGCGCGGCGCGGGCGATCTCGTGGGCGAGGATCAGGCCGGCCACGCCAAGCTCGTCGGCCTCGGTCTCTACCGGCATCTTCTCGAGCTCGCGCTCCGCCTCGCCAAGGGCGAGGAGGCCGAGGATTGGTGCCCCGAGATCGAGATCGGGCTTCCCGGCGGCATCCCGGGCGATTACGTGCCCGAGCCCGAGATCAGGCTCAGCCTCTACACCCGCCTGCTGCGCCTCCGGGACATCGAAGCGATCGAGGCGCTTTCGAGCGAGGTCGAGGATCGCTTTGGCGCTCCGCCGGAACCCGTCTCGGCGCTGTTCGCCCTCGGGCGCCTGCGTGCGGCCTGCCGTGCGCTCGGCGTCGCCCGGTTGAGCGGCGGCCCGCAGGGTATCGCAGCCGACCTCAGGCCCGGCATCAAGGCCGGGCCGATGCCGGCCGAGGACGACCTCGTCGTCCGAGAGGGACGCGTCGTCCTGCGCCGCTCCGTCACCGAGCCGACGGAACGCGCCGCCCTGGCCATGGATCTCCTCGACCGGCTGCGGGCGGCCCAGGAGCGAAACGGCCAGCGGTGACATCGCCGGGCTGCATCGGATCGCGGGACGCCGACTTCGTCTCGCGGGTCGATGACGTTCGCCACCGGCTCCGGCGCGATCGGTGCTACCGTGCCGGCGTTCGCGGACTCTCGCCGTCGGAAGCCACTCCCCTAAGGATCGATTCGATGCGTCACCCCCTGGCCTCGGCCGCACTCCTCGTCCTCCTCGGCACGGCCGCGCAGGCGCAGGGTCTGCAACAGGGGGCACGGGAGGGCTCGCGGCGCGGCGAGGAGATGGCCGGCCCACTCGGAGCCGTAGTCGGCGGCGCGATCGGTGCGGCCGTCGGCACCGCCAACGGCATCCTCGGGATCGACCGCCGCGAACGCTTCCGGATCTACGCCCACGCCGAGCGACGGCCGTCGTTCGCTTATGGCGGCCCGGTTCGCGTCGGGACCGTGCTGCCGGAGGATGGCATCGTCTACTACGACGTTCCTCGCGAGTTCGAGCTCGTGGGCTTCAACTACACCATCGTCAACGACCATCCGGTGCTGGTCGAGCCGGGCACCCGTCGCATCGTCGAGGTGATCGATTGAAGAACCGCTCCGCGATCGGAGCGAATCCCGGGGATGGCGCGCCCCGACGGATCGCGTGATGCGACGATCGCGGGCGGTGTTCCCGCGCAGAATTAGACAAGAGCCATGCAGGCGGCCCGGCGGCCGGTCGATCTCAGGCCGCGTGGTGCAGCGCGTCGACGACCTGGGCTGCCTTGTAGGGTTTCGGCACGAACAGGCCGTGGTCCGGCACCTCCGTGTCGGCGAGCCGGTGCCGCCCCGAGGTCAGGACGAGCCGGATGTCCGGCCAAGCCGCGGACACGCGTCCGGCCAGGGTGACGCCGCACATCGTCCCCGGCATATCGACGTCGGTGAAGATCGCCGCGATGTCCGAGCGCTCGTGCAGGATGAACCAGGCCTCGTCCGCTTGACGGGCCTCGATCACCGCGAAGCCGGCATCCTCCAGCATCTCGACCGCGTACATGCGCACGAGGTCGTCGTCCTCGACGACGAGAACGAAGGAGTGGTCGAGGTCGCGCTTCACCGGCATGGTTGTCCAACAGAAGTCGACGTCTTTGGTTGCCGGCTTCGCTCGCATTGGCCGCATGGTCGCGTGAAGGCAGAAGCAGCTTCGCGAATCAGGAATATCGTCGCTGCACTTGGAATTCGAAGCCTGCTTTCGACATCACCAATCGGAAAAGCTCAATCCCTGTGGTTCGTCGATCTCACCCAACAGGGAAAGGGCGATGCACCGGCTGCGATACCGATGACGGCCGATGTCCTAGAATTCGCTAGCGATCGAGCAAGCGGCACGCGAAGCCCGCCGACCGACCCGAAGGCTGGTACCCGCCACATGAGAGCGGCAACGGTCGGTGATGCGAAACACCGGCGGCTGCGTCGGGCGACCGGATCATGCCGTTTCGGCGGGTGCGCCAAATCTACAAAGGCTCCGGCATCACGATCGTATGTTCCTGATCGCGAGGTCCTTGGCCGACCGAAAATCTTCCCCGACCAAGCGTACCCAGCACCGTCCGTCCTGCCGAGCCGATCGTCGGTCGAGGCGTGCTCGGCACCAAGCGCGCCGACACACATCCCGTCGGTCAGCGCAGCAACAGCAGTGCGCCGCCGATCACCACGGGGATGGCGACGATCGCGCTGTAGAACACCGGCATGATCCAGGATCGTTCGCCGTGCACATCGGCCGCCGCCCGAACCTGCTCGGATGCCGCCTCGGTCTCGCGGGCCAGCTTGATCCGCTGCGGGGTCGGGGGCGTATCCCCGGCCTCGTCGCAGGTTCCGAGCGGTGCCGCCCCGACATCGCCGTGGCTCGCCTTGTCGCCCGTTCGGCCGCTGTCGATGTCGGCCTTCAGCTGCGCCGAGGTCGGATTCTCGCTGTCCGGCGCCTCGCCGAAATCGAGGTTGCCCGGGGCGGGCGGCGTTTCAGAACGAAGGGTCATTGCGGGTTTTCCCAAGCTGGACATCGGCACCGGGAACGCCGGGATCCGAGTGCGGTTCAGTTGGCGTTTCGCTTCGCGGGCTGCGGGTAGGCCGGATTTCCGGCCGGCACGGCGCCGGTGTTCGCGGACGACGTGCCGCCGTCCTTGCCGGTCGTCGATCCCGTGACCTCCGCCCGCGAGGCCGCCTGGCTCTGGCTGGCATAATCGGGCGGCGCGCTGGCTCCCTGCCACACCATGAGGCCGACCAGAGCCGCGATCATCAGCCCGACGCTGGCCACCAGCACGTAGAGTGCGGGCTTGCCGCGCTTGCCCTGTCGACCGGACTGCCCGGAGAGTTGTTCTGCCACCGTGAAACCTCGCTCGTCCGATCTTGCCGGACATCGAGCAAGTAACTTGCGGCTCGCGCGATAGGTCCGCCCCTGTGGCGCTATCGACCGTCGATCCGGCACGACGGGCAAACCTCGCGCCGGGTCTCTGCAACATTCGCCGCGACGGTTCGGATCGACGTCATCGTGGCGCGGCCCTTTGGCAGCTCTCGGTTCCACGGATGTTTCCGGCCCTACTTCGAGTGATCTCGAAGAGGAAATCATCGTGTCCCAATCCGATCTCGATCCGGCCCGCGTGCTGATCGCCTTCTATTCCCGCTCCGGTTCGGTCGAAGCGCTGGCCGTGGCCGCAGCCGACGCGGCGCGTGCGGCCGGCGCCGAGGTGCGGCTGCGCCGAGCCCGCGAGGTCGTCGACGCCGATGCGATGGCGAAGGTCGACGGCTGGGCCGAGAACGCCGCGCGACAGAACGCGCTCTATCCGGAGCCGACCCATGAGGATGCGGAGTGGGCGGACGCGATCCTGTTCGGCACGCCGTGCTACTTCGGCGCGATGGCCACGGAGCTGAAGGCCTTTCTCGATCGGCTCGGCCCGCAATGGAAGCGCGGCGCGCTGTCGGGCAAGGTCGGTGGCGCCTTCGCCGTCGCCTCGTGGCCGCATGGCGGATCCGAGGTGGTGACGTTGTCGCTCTACGCGCCGATGGCCCATCTCGGCATGGTCATCCTCCCGCCGGGCTACACCGACGAGGCGATGCTCGAGGCCGGTTCCCCTTACGGCGCGTCGGCCATCGTCGGAGCCGAGAACGCCGATCCGCGGCCGGAGGATCTCGATGCCATCCGCCATCAGAGCCGCCGTACGGTGGCGATCGCCCAGGCCCTGATCGCCGCCGACGAGATGCCGTGCCGCCGAAAGTGATCCCCGGCACGGTGCCGCGAGGTTCTGCCGCACCGACGAAGCGTGTGGTGCGGCGTTGCCCGCGGCGAACGTGAAGGAGCTGGCATAGCCGACAAGGCAGACGTGACGACGTAAATCCTGAAGCAGGCGCTGGCGGCCAAGGTCGGCGACCATGTCGAGATCGCGGTTGAGGCTGAGGACGGGACGCGGTTCAAGATCCGCTCGACGTCAGAGCAGCTCGACGCGCTCGTGGGCGACCTCGATGGCATCCTCGATGCCGACGACGCCGACGCCGCCTAGCATCCCCGGAACGGCGTCACCCCCGAACGCTTCCCCAACGTTCCCCCAGAGAACGTCCCTCGAAGAACGAGCCCTGCCATGACCCACGCCGATACGCCGATGCCGGGAGAGGATCCCGGCGCCCTGATCGAAGATCCCGCCCGCCTCGACGAGGTCGTCCCGGCGACCGAGGAGGACATCGAGGCCGATCCGCAGCCCCAGCCCAACGTCCCGACGGAAGACGATCCCGAGGTCAAGGACACCGAGGTTCAGCCGACCTGAGAATCCTTGCGCAAACCGATCGAACGGATGCGCGCGGGTACGAGCTCGCGCGCATCCGTCGTTTCGCATCTAGAAGAGCGCGACGAGCCCGACGCCGAGGACCATCAGCACCCCGCCGAGGATGCGCCAAAGGCTCGCGGGATGGCGCTCGAACCCGACCCAGCCGAAATTGTCCAGGACGATCGAGGTGGTCACGCCCGCCGTCACCAGCAGGCCGAGGAACGGAGCCGCACCGATCTGACGCGCGACGACGAACTGCGCGAGGATGATGCATCCGCCGAGGATGCCGCCGAGCCACGCCCACCACGGCATCGCCGCGGCCTGCGCCACGGTCGGCCACGCGAGCTTGCCCGCGAGCAGGCCGACCACGAGGATGCAGGTAGCCGTGCCGGCGACGACGATCAGGCCCGCCGTCAACGATTCGTCCAAGCCCTTCGACAGCGCGCCGTTCTGCCCGGCCTGGACGGCGTTGGCGACGCCGGCGAGAAGCACGAAGCCGTAGAGATACCACATGGTCGCGATCTCGCATGATGAGATCTGTCGACATAGGGCGCCGAGCTCAGATGCGGATCGATGGGACCGGCGACATCTCGTCCTTCGCGCCTCTCGTGCACAATTCGACGGGCGGGAAACGCCGAAGATATTTTGGACGCGCGAGCTTCATCGGCCTGCGACGCGACGCATCAACGGCACCGGCCGACGAGGATTCGCCGCTGCGAAAGGCCGCCTCGTCGTCGAGGTTGCCGCCGACGCGTGTGCGGAGGCCTTCGCCGTCGCAGGTTCGGAAGCGGATCGAACGGGAACGGCGCTAATCGCGAAGTGTCGCTGCGAGCTCGGCGAAGGCGTCGGTGCTCGCGGGTTGCCAGGGGTCTTGCCGCAAGGCCGCGTAGATCCTGGGAATGACGATCATGGCCTGGTCGAGCTCTGGGTCCGAGCCGGCGTGATAGCCGCCCATCACGCGCAGGTCGCGGGTGTCCTCGTAGCGCATGATCAGGTTCTTCAGGGCGCGGACGAGGTCCCTCTGCTCCCGTGTCCAGACCAGGTCGGCGAGCCGGGAGATCGAGCCGAGCAGGCTGATCGCCGGATAGCGGCCCTGGTCGGCGATCGCCCGGTCGAGCACGATGTGGCCGTCGAGCGTGCCGCGGATGCTGTCGGCCACGGGATCGTTGTGGTCGTCGCCATCGACCAGGACCGAGAAGATGCCCGAGATCGTCCCGCCGCCCTCGATGCCCGGCCCGGCTCGTTCGAGGAGCCGCGGCAGATCGCCGAACACGCTGGGCGGATAGCCGCGCGCCACGGGAGGCTCGCCCGCCGCCAAGGCCACGTCCCGCGCGGCATGGGCGAAGCGGGTGACGGAATCCACGATCAGCAGAACCGATTGCCCGCGGTCGCGAAAGTATTCCGCGACCGCCATGGCCGTCTTCGGCGCCTGACGACGCATCATCGGGCTCTCGTCCCCGGTCGCGACGACGACGACGGATCGCGCGCGGCTCGCCTGGATCGGGCCTTCGAGAAACTCGCGCACCTCGCGTCCGCGCTCGCCGACCAGGGCGACCACGACGGTGTCGAACCCCTCGCACCGGGCAAGCATCGCGAGCAGGGTCGATTTCCCCACGCCCGATCCGGCGAAGATGCCGATGCGCTGCGCCGCGCAGAGCGGCGTGAACAGGTCGACGGCCCGTACCCCGGTCCTGAGCGGGCGCTCGACCCGCGACCGCTGCATCGCGGGCGGCGGGTCGGCGTCGAGCGGCATCGGATGCTCGCCGGCGGGCAGGTCGCCCAGCCCGTCGACGGGCTGCCCGAGGGCGTCGACGACCCGGCCCTTCCACGCCTCGCAGGGGCGAGGGTCGCGGGCGCCGACACGGTAGGCCAGCATGTCCAGGCCGACCTCCACCTTCGCGTCGAAGAGCTTGAGCAGCACGCCGTCGCGGTCGATGCGGATCACCTCGCCCTGCTGGGGCCGATCGCCCGCCGAGACCTGCATGCGATCCCCGAGCTTCAGCAGTGGAGAGCTGATGCCGATCCGGCAATGCGCGGCGCCGACCTCGCGCACCGGGCCGCCGATGCGGACCAGGGGCTGCTGCTGCCGTTCGGCCAGCGCCTGCGCCAACCTGTCGAGCGCGTTGATGGACAATTCCGTACCTCTCCGGGCCGTGTCTGGCGGTGATCGCTTCGAGCGGGCCGCGCTCGCATCCCGCGCGAGGAGGCCATCGGCGGAGCCGGGTCGAGCCTGCTCCCGGCGGGACTCCCCGGGCGGGAGGCGCGGCGGCCGGCGCCGGCCTCAGGAGGCCGGGCCGAGGGTGCGGATCGCGTTCTGCATCGAGGATTCGGTCTCGGCGACCGCGGTGGCCGCGCTCTCGAAGTTCCGCGTGATCATGATGAGCCGGGACATCTCCATCACCGGATTGACGTTCGCGCCCTCCTGGAAGCCCTGCTGGACGGAGACGGAGGTCGCGCCGACCTGATTGAAGTCGAGGACCGCCTGTCCGGGCGTGCTGGACGAGACCGCCGCACCGTTCACCCGCGTCAGGACCGCTCCGGGATCGAGGCGGAACACGCCGAGCGCGCCGATCTGGTCACGGCCCTGGGAGATCATCCCGTCGCGTCCGATGAAGATCGGCCCGTTCTCGGGGTTGACGGAGAGCGGCGATCCGCCGGGATCCAGCACGGCGCGCCCCTCGAGGTCCTGAAGCTCGCCGGCGGCGGAGAGCTTCATCCGGCCGTCGCGCGTGTACACCGGGCCGGACGGACCTCTGACCGACAGCCAGGCCGGGAGCGACGGCGTCGCCATGACGCCGGGGTAGGGCGGGGCGATCAAGGCGCCGGCCCGGTCGCGGTAGGCGATGGCGACGAAGGCCCCGTCCGACGCTTCCGTGCGAACGAGCTGCCCCCTGAGCGTGATCGGCCGGCCCGGCACCAGGCCGTAATGGAACCACGTCGGCTCACGGCCCAGGACGATGCGATCGCGCCCGAGGGTGGCCGTCGTCCCGGCCTCCGCGCCGGACCCGGGCATATCGACGGGCATCTGCCGCAGGATCGGATCGTCGACATGGACGACGTGGCTGTTGCGCCAGCTGCGGATCGTGACGACGACCTGGCACGCGGGCGCGGGCAGATGGAAGCACAGGCGTAGGTCGGGGAGGGTGCGGGCCGAGCCACCAAGGGGGCCGGCGAGCCAGGCACCGTGGGCGTCCATCCCGGTCTGCTGCAGACCGGGAACCCGCCCGAAATCGATGCCGGAGCCGTCGGGCGCGCGAAACTCGATGCCGACGGCGGCAAAGTCGCCGACGTCGACCGCTTCCTCGGCGGGGTCGGCGCGCATGGGCGCGCTCAGCTCGAACCAACGATCCGGCACGAGGCCGTCGAAGGTCAGCACCAGGCGAGACCAACGATTCTGAACCCCGAGCGCATATTCCGCCGCCGCCGACGTTCCGGGCGTCCCACCCTGCCGAACCAGCGCCGGCCTTCGAAGGCCTCCCTCTTCCGGCAATGCCGCGTCCATCGTAACAACTCCGCCGAATTTTCAGAAAGATACTGGTTGCGCCGATCGTAACGAGACCCTGAGTAGCGGTCGATCATGGTCCGCAACCTCATTATTCAAGAAAATCATAGAGACCCTAAAGCATTGAGCGGGGGATCTTAAACGTCCGTACACGACGTTCCCAACAGCACATTGACCCAGATCAGGCAAAAATTCCATCTGGGTGCCGTTGGGATCAAGAACTCCGGCGCTCAAGTCGGACGGGCCAATAGCAGCATCCGTCGGTAGAATACAATGCCAAATCAAGGCATACCGTAGGATGTGCTCAAGGTTGATATCGGGGGCTGTCAAATGTACATCATCGTGGATGAGAGACCTATTGTCACCAATGGCTACGTGGCCAGCTTCGGCCGGGAAGGCGTGGCTTCGGTCGGGCTGTATACGGAGGAATTCGGTGATTGGATCGAGACCGCGCCGAAAACGGACGTGGACACGGTGCAGGGCTTCCTGCTCGGCGAGAGCAGTCAAAGGAATAAATTCGCCGTCTTGATCCAGAAGCGGTCCAAGGCGCCGATCATCGCCCTCAGCGAGGCGCGTTGCCTCGACGACACGCTCGATCTCTTCACGGCCGGCGTCGACGACGTCGTGAGAAAGCCGGTTCATGTTCGGGAGATCATGGCTCGGTCGGAGGCCGTCTGGCGCCGCACCCAGCGCGCGCCGGCCAAGGACATGGTCGCGGCGGATCGCACGGAGCGCCTGAAGGTCTTCTTCGACGGTCGCGATGCCGAGATCGACGGCCGGAAGATGGACCTTCCGCGCAGGGAGCGTCAGATCCTCGAGTACCTCATCCGCAACCGCGGTCGCCGCATGACCAAGTCCCAGGTGTACAACACGGTCTACGGCGCCTTCTCGAGCGAGATCGACGAGAGCGTCGTCGAGGGACACGTGAGCAAGCTGCGCAAGAAGCTTCGCGACGCGCTCAAGTTCGATCCGATCGAAGTCAAGCGTTACATGGGCTATGCTTTCGTCGGGTAGCGCGCCGGCGCTCGAGCGTTCGCCGCTTCGTATCGACCCGACAGATTCCCGGGCGGGGTTCAGCGGCCCCGCCTGAGGACGATCCTGGGGATCTCGACCGGCGCTGCCCAAGACCGAAGCGGTCGGCGACGATGCCGACCCGGGGCCCGGGTTGCGAAACACGGCGTTTCGAAGCCCGAGCGGGGTCGAGACCCAAGTCTTCCGTCAAGCAAGAGCGCTCCGCACGATAGCAGATCGTGCGGAGCGCTCTTTTTATTCGCGCTGCCGTGCCACGGTTCGCAGGTCCGATCGAGAACGGGCGACCGACAACGCGGGCCGCCCTCGATCCGCCCGATCCTCGGCACTTCCTTCGCCGAAGTCCGGCGCCCCGCCGACGCCGAAACGATCCCGTCGCCGCAGGACCCGTCCTGGGACGCACGGCGGAGGCCCGCGAGATAAGGGCTCTTCGCGGAGCTGGAACAAAAAAGAAGGCGCCGGCGAGCCATTTCGTCGGGACCGGCGGAATGTTCACGATTTCTTAGGATCTGGGGGCCTAGAACCGCTGACACGAGGCGGGTACCACCGAGGCAACAGCCGGCGAGTGCGCCTTTCGAGATCGATAGCGGGTTGAGCGCAGTGCCCAAGGGGCCCGCTCAAAGGCATGAAGCCGCCCCGCTATACCGGTGAGAACCCGGTATGTCCCTCCATCACATCGAATGGGACATCATCATGTCGAGCCTTCTGACCAACACTTCTGCCATGACGGCATTGACCAACCTCAAGATAACCAACGACGCGCTGGACAAGTCCAGCGATCGGATCGCGACGGGCCTGAAGGTTTCGACCTCGGCCGACAACGCCGCCTACTGGTCGATCGCCACCACCATCCGCGCGGACAACGGCTCCCTCGGCGCCGTGAAGGACGCCCTCGGCCTCGGCGCCAGCTCGGTCGACACCGCCTACAACGGCATCAACGCCAACATCAAGAAGTTCCAGGAGATCAAGGACAAGCTCACCGCGGCGCTGTCCCCCGACGTCGATCGCGGCAAGATCCAGACCGAGATCAACGCCACGCTCAAGCAGATGAAGCAGACCGCTGACTCCTCCGTGATGAGCGGCGAGGCGTGGCTCTCCACCGACTCGGGCGCCGGCAACTACGTCTCCGACCGCAAGGTCGTCTCGTCCTTCACCCGGACCCAGGGCGTGATCGCCGTCGACACGATCGACGTGCAGGTGGACGAAACCAAGCTCTACGACGTGAAGACCACGGCGGGCACGGCTGCTACCGATGCTGCCGGTGGCACTCTGGTCGCCGACTTGAAGACGGCCAAGAACGTCTTCGCAACGGCGCAGGCGGCCTTCAACGCCAGCACTAAGGACGGCGCGGCCCTGACGGCGCTCGATACCGCCAAGACGACCCTCGCAGCCTCGCAGGCGACCTACGACGCCGGCGTCAAGGCCGCGAACGCCGGCGTGACGGCGGGGGTGGACGGGACGGGCGGCATCCTGAACAAGGAATGGGCCGTGTCGGGCGCCGACAACAACGGGCTGAACAAGGGCTATTCGCTGAGCGTCGACAAGATCGACATCGCCGACATCCAGAACAGCGACGTTTCGAAGCTCCGCGCCTACATCTCGCTCGCCGACAAGGCGTTGAGCGCGATGACCGACGTCGCGACGACGCTCGGCGCCGCCAAGAGCCAGATCGCGTCGCAGACGGACTTCGTCAGCTCGCTGATCAAGGCCAACGAGCGCAGCATCGGCACGCTGGTGGATGCGGACATGGAGGAGGAGTCGAGCCGGCTCAAGGCGCTGCAGGTCCAGCAGCAGCTCGGCATGCAGTCGCTCACGATCGCCAACACCAGCACCCAGCAGATCCTGAGCCTGTTCCGCTAACCGACACCGAACGTCCGATCCGGCTCGACCGCCGGATCGGGTTCGGTCTCGGGATCGGAGACCAAGAACGCAGCGAGGCCTTCCGGCCTCGCTGCGGCATTTCGAAGGCCACGTTCCCCCCGGAGCGTGGCCTTTTTCGATGGCACCACCCCCACACAAGATTAAGCGGCGAAGCTGTCCTCGGTCCCCTCGAACGAAAGCCGAGCACAACCGATGCCTGGTCGCGACCACGCCGTGAAACTCTGGAACAACATCCTCGACCTCGGCCCCCGGCGGCTGATCGCCCTCGGCCTCGTCGGCGTCGTCGTGTTCCTCATGGTCGGCCTCGGCGCCTACCATCTCAGTCGTCCGGTCCGCGAGACGGTTTACACCGGCCTGAGCCGCGACGACATCGGCCGCATGGGCGCCACGCTGCGGGATGCCGGAATCTCCTTCGACGTCAGCGCGGACGGGACGGCCCTGCTCGTCGCCTACGGCCAGACGGCCCAGGCGCGCATGCTGCTGGCCGAGAAGGGCCTGCCGCAGAATGCCAAGGCCGGTTACGACCTCTTCAACGACCTGGGCTCCCTCGGCCTGACGTCCTTCATGCAGGAGGTCACGCGGGTGCGCGCCCTCGAGGGCGAGCTCGCGCGCACCATCCAGACCCTCAAGGGGGTCAAGGCGGCCCGGGTTCACATCGTCATGCCGGATCCGGGCTCGTTCCGGCGCGAGCAGCAGCCGGCCACGGCGTCGGTGGTCGTCCGGACCGAGCCGCCGAACGATGTCGGCTCCGCCCAGGCCATCCGCCAGCTCGTCGCGACCGCCATTCCCAGCATGAAGTCGAGCAAGGTGACCGTCCTCAATACCGACGGGACGGTGCTGCTGTCGGGCGACGATCCCTCCAGCGCGCCGGCCGGCCGGATGGCGACTCTGGAGCATCTCGTCAACAGCGAGATCCAGGACAACATCCGTCGCACGCTCACACCCTATCTCGGCGTGAACAACTTCGAGGTGAGCGTCGTCGCGCGGCTGAACACGGACAAGGTCCAGACCAACGAGACGGTCTTCAATCCGGACCAGAAGGTCGAGCGGTCCGTCCGCGCCGTGAAGGAGGCGGAGACCACGCAGAATCGCGGTGCCCAGAAGCCGACGACCGCGCAGCAGAACCTGCCGGATCAGTGGGTCCGGGCGGAGGGCGGCGAGACTTCCAGCGCGGACAACCAGCGTCGGGAGGAGCTGACGAACTACGAGATCTCCTCGCGCACCACCCAGACCGTGAGCGACGGCTACGCCGTCAAGAACCTCTCGATCGCCGTGCTCGTGAACCGCGCCCGGCTCCAGGCCCTCTCAGACGGGAGCCCCGCCGCGGCGGCGGAGAAGAAGCCCGAGGCGCAGATCACGGAGATCGAGCAGCTCGTCGCGTCCGCTGCAGGCGTCAACCTGGCGCGCGGCGACCAGCTCAAGGTGGCCGCGGTCGGCTTCGTCAACGATGGGCAGCCCCTGGAGCCGGTTCCGTCCCTGAATCCGTCCGAGATCCTGATGCGTCAGTCCGGGACCCTCATCAACGCTGCGACGATCCTGATCGTCGGGTGCCTTCTGATCTGGTTCGGCCTGCGCCCGGCCGTCACCGCGATCCTCGCCCGCCCGTCGGAAGCCGAGATCGAGGCAGCGCTCCCGGCACCGGACCACGTGTCCGTGCTCGAAGCGTTGCAGGCGCCGAGCAGCGAGCCGCCGGTCGCCCCGAACCTCCTCGAGAACCTCACGGAGAAGATGATCCGCTCTCCCGTCCGGCGACTGGAGCAGATGGTCGAGCAGGATGAGGAGCAGGTCGCCAAGGTCCTCAAGCAGTGGCTCACCCGCGAGGAGATCGCGTGATGGCCATGGCCGTACCCGCCTGGACGGACTTCTCGTCGCGCATCGCCCGCCCGGCCTCGCCGTTCGCACCGCTCACCACCAAGCTCGCGGGCAGGGACAGGCCCGTGGCCCAACCGGAGCAGGCGCCGGATCCGGCAGCGCTCGTGGCGGCGGCGCGGGCCGAGGGGCGCCGCGAAGGCGAGGCACGCGCGCGCCTCGCCGGAGACCAGGCCCTGGCCGCCAGCGCGCAGGCCCACGCCGATGCGCTGGCGGCGGAACGCCGCCGCTGGGCTGAGGCCGAGGCCGCGACCCTCGCCGCCGGCTTCCAGAAGCCGCTGGAGTTCTCGTCCTTCCCGACGGTCCTCCTCATCGTGACGCTGCTGCGCCTCGCGCTCGGCATCGCCACCACCCGGCTCATCCTGGCCAACGGCGACGGCGGCATCGAGGCCGCCGGTCACGTCATCCAAGGCTTCTCGCAGTTCGTCATGAGCGGCGACTTCGTGATCGGGCTCGTGGTCTTCGCCATCCTGATCACGGTGAACTTCCTGGTCATCACCAAGGGCGCCACCCGCATCGCGGAGGTCGGGGCCCGCTTCACCCTCGACGCCATCCCGGGCAAGTAGATGGCGATCGACGCCGACCTGTCCGCCGGGCTGATCGACGACAAGGAGGCCCAGCATCGCCGACGCGAACTCGAGGAGGAGAGCGCCTTCTTCGGCTCCATGGACGGCGCCTCGAAGTTCGTGCGCGGCGAAGCGATCGCCAGCCTGATCACCATCCTCGAGGTCCAGCAGCGGATGCATCGCCTCGCCGAGGCGGAGCTCGCCCGCGTGGACCGCATGACGCGCGAGGTCGCGGAGCAGCGCCAGGTCCTGATCCAGGCCCTCGGCGAGATCTCGCCCTTCCATGGGTTGTTCCAGGCGTCGACGGCGCGGACCTTGAAGATGCTCGCCGTCGACGAGGCGCGGCTGCGCGCCGATCGGGATGCCCGGGCGCAGGCGCTTCTGGCCTCCGCCACGCGGCGCAAGCAGACCGAGCATCTCGTCGACGATCTCCGGGGCGCCGACGGCAAGGAGATCGAGAAGCGCGCGTGGCTCGAGCGCCTCGATGCCATGCGGCCCAGCGGAGCGGCCGGCGACTGACGCCGAGGACAGTGGGGCACCACAGGTGGGCCGGCGACAAGCCTCCCGCCAGCCCCGCCTGCTAGATCTGCTGCGAAGCGTGGCCGCCCCGCCATCCGCGCTTCGTGAGGCGCGCTTCCTTCCCGCGCCTCACCGTCGGCAGGTCAGCGAGCCACCATGAGCGTGCAACTTCCGTCCGACATCGTCCTCGATGTCGCCCGCGCGGCCAATCCCGTCCGCTACCAGGCCGCCGTGGCCAAGCTCTCGGCTGCGGCCACCGGCAGCTTTTCCACGGCCCTCGACGTCGCTCAGGCCGGCGCGACGCGTGTGCCGCCCGCGGATGTCGACACGATCCTGACGCGTCTGCGGTCGGGGGCGACCCTTGCCCCACGCGGAAAGGCCGGCGGCGCAGCCGAGGATTTCGAGGCTTTCGTCCTGCAGACCTTCGTCGAGTCGATGCTGCCCAAGGGCGCGGAGGCCGTGTTCGGCAAGGGCAATGCGGGCGGCATCTGGAAATCGATGCTGGCCGAGCAGATCGGTGCCCAGATCGCCAAGAGCGGCGGTCTCGGCATCGCACGGCCCATCAACGCCGGACGCCCGATGCCCGGCGCGCAGGCCTCGGCCGACCGGCATCCCCACGCCGAGTGACGGCCGGCAGACCCATCCTCGTTTCCAACCGACGGACCCGCCACCATGCTGCTCTCATCCCTGCAACGCCTCGAGGCCACGATCGACATCGAGACGGCCGCCCTGCTCGCGCACGACACGGATACCCAGGACGAGCTCAATCGGCGCAAGAGCCAGAGCCTCCTCGAGCTCGCCCGGTTCGCCCGTTCCGAGGCCCACCTCACCGACGATCCGGCGACGATGGCCTGCCTGCAGCGGCTCCGATCGAAGCTCGGACGCAACCACGAGGTCGTCGGCATGCACCTGCGCGCGATGCAGGAAGTCGCCGACATCGTTGCGGCCCGGCTTCAGAGCACCGAGTCCGACGGGACCTACTCCGCCACCTTCCATCACGAGGATTGATCGCGCATGGCTCGGATCGTCATCACCGGACTTTGGATGTGCGTGATCACGGTGCTGTCCAGCTATGCCGCGGTCTCGTGGGTGCCGGGCACGAGCGCACCGAAGGCGGACGAATACCTGGACGGCCTTACCTACCAGAAGCTGCCGCCGATCCAGATCCCGATCATCGCCGACAGCGCCGTGCAGGGCTACGTCGCGATCACGGTCGTGTTCACCGCGGATTCCCGCACGCTGAAGAAAATGTCGATCGCGCCGACGCCGTTCGTCCTGGACGAGGCGTTTCAGCAGATCTACAACGACAAAGAGCTGAATTTCAAGAAGATCAACAAATACAATATCACTGCACGATTGTCGGCCATCAAAAAGAAAGTCAACGAACGGGTTGGGATGGAGGTCCTGAAGGACGTCATGGTCGAGAATTTAGTCTTTGTTTCCAAAGACGACATCAGAAGAAAGTGATCGTTGTCTGGATCTGCGAGTCGGATCGGCGAGGAAGTGCCGTGAGTAATTTCCCTAGTCCGTGATCGCCGTTCTCGGCGATCGAACGCCTCTTCGGCTTTGCGGATCCGGCCCCCTGACACATGCTTGCTGCGGACGGAGGAGTTCGAACGTCGCTCGGCCGCACACGCCGTATTCCATCGAATCGAGACGTCTGGCCTCTTCCTCGACCGAACCATCGATCCAGGCCGTCGCGAATAGCCGTGGCGCATCAGCGAGTACGTGAGGTTGATGTCCTCGCAGATCGCATCGTGCGGGAAGCCGCCCATCGCGTTCAGCCGGCCGCGGCGCACGAGGAACGAGGTGCCGACGCAGAAGGCGCAGCCCCAAGCGTCCTTGGCCGGCTGGAAAACGTCGAAGACGATGCGCTGGTCGTCGACCCAAGCGTCGGCGGCCATCAGGTTGTGCTGGATCGGGTCGGCGTTGAAGAAGAATTGCGGCGTCTGCACCACGCCGCAGCGCGGGTCGTGGAACAGCCCGACGGCGCGCTTGAGGATGTTCGGGGCGACCGCGAAGTCGGCGTCGAGCACGAGGATGATCGGTGCGTTCGTGCGCGCCTCCGTCAGCCTGAGCGCGTTGTTGAGGTTGCCTGCCTTGGCGCCCTTGTTGTCGGGCCGGGTGAGGTAGTTCGCCCCGACCTCCTGGCAGAACGCCTTCAGCCAGTCGCGGCGGGTGTCGTCGCAGACCCAAACGGTGACGTTGGGATAATCGACCGCGAGTGCGGGGATGATCGACTTCTCCACCATGTCCAGCGACTCGTTGTAGGTGCAGATGAAGATGTCGACCGCCGGCCAGTCGCCGCTCGCCGCGAGCCGCGCCTGCTCGTGGTCGGCCGCGGCCGAACGGTCCTTGAAGCGCAACAGGATGACGATCGACATCAGCGTGTAGAGGATCGCCACCATCTCGAAGGCGAAGAACAGGTACGGCCACAGCTTGTCGAGGCCGGGCTCGATCCGCGGCAGGGTGTCGTGCCAGCGTCAGAGGGCGTAGAAGAGGAATTGTACGTAATACGGCGGCAATACAGATAAATGATCCTGATATGGGCGTGTGAGTCTGCCAAAGCGCAAATTCTTTGCACGTCGATTGTATATCGCGATCGATGCCCACGATGCGCCGCCGATGCGCACGCGTCGATTGTGCCTGACACCGTGAGCTTCGCCCCCGAACGCACCTTCAACGGCGGTGCAACAAAAACCGTTTCGACAATAGATTTACCCTGTTTGCAGACCGGGTCGGCGGACCGACTTTCCGCTGCCGCTGCGACCTCAAGTATGCGGAAGGTATTTACGCTTATCGACTCCCCCAGCGACGCATGACCCTGCCTGAGGCTGCTTTACGGAGACTGTTACCCCTCCGAAGACGCGTGTTGGGACGCGCGTCCCAGGCTTCAGCCAAGCGCGGCTGGAAAAATCCGTGCGGCCAACCTCAGCGCAGCTTCGTCGTCTCGATAGCTGAAACCGAACGTTCGGCACCTGCCGGCAAATTCGCAGCCGGCCAAATCCGAGGGCACGGCGATGTCTGGACTGACGTCTGCTTTGCCGCATCGCGTCAGGTAAGCTGCGCTATGGCTGCCGGCGGCTGGACAGGTCGGAGATCACCGTGCCCCTCATCGCTGCGGCTGCCGGCGTGACACCGTCCACGATCTATCGACGCCGGGGCACCCTCGGGGAGCTTTTCGCCGACGTGGCGGTCCAGCGGCTTCGGCCGGAATCCGACCCGATCGACACGGGGAACGGTTGTGCCGACCTCGAGGCTTGGGCGGAGCAGTACGTGGACGAGATGTCGTCGGCTCCCGGGCGCGGACTCATCCGGGACGTCCTGGCTGCAGCGGACGCCAACTGCGCACAGCGATGTTGCTCCTTCTCGCGTGAGCAGATCGCGATCATCGCCGAAAGGGCGGCGGTGCGTGGCGAGATTTTCCCGGACCCGGAACCCGTATTGGATGGCGTCGTTTCGCCGATGATCTACCGGATCCTCTTCGGCGAGGCTCCGAGCCGGGAGCGGATCCGCGACCTCGTCGGCCGCACGATGGCGGCTGCAGGATCGGACCCAAGCGAACGCCGTTGAACGCCACCGAGCGGGTGGACCGAGCGAGTCCGATGTCCGCTGAGGGCCAGTCGCTCGGTGGCTCTTCGTGACCGACGCTCAGAATGTCGGCCTATCAGTGCCGGACGTGGTCCCAGACCCGCGAGATGACGACCGACCCTTCGCCCACGGACGATGCGACACGCTTGACGGAGCCTGCGCGGACATCGCCGACCGCGAAGATCCCCGGGTGCGACGTCGCATAGGGCGAGCTGGCGCCGACCGTATCCCCGGTCAGCACGAACCCGTGGTCGTCGAGTGCGATGAGGCCCGAAAGCCAGCGGGTGTTCGGCGCCGCCCCAACCATGATGAAAACGGCGCAGGTGACGACCATGTGCACTGTTCCATCCACCACGTTGCGAATGGTCACCGCCTCGAGGTGATCGTTGCCATGGAGCGCGCTGACTTCGGAACCGTACTCGATCGTGATGGCCGGGTCCGCCTCCAGGCGGCTGGACAGATACTGTGACATCGAGGCCGCGAGCGACTGTCCGCGCACGACGAGGCGGACATGCCTGGCCGAGCGACTGAGAAACATCGCCGCCTGCCCGGCTGAATTGCCGCCGCCGATGATGATGGTCTCGGCGTTTCGGCAATAGCGCGCCTCGATCTCCGTCGCCGCGTAATAGATGCCCGCGCCTTCGAACGCCTCGAGCCGATCGATCGGCAGGCGGCGGTACTGGACACCGGTCGCGACGACGACCGCGCGTCCGCGAACGCGCTGATCGTTCTCGAAGGTCGCGCAGAACGCTCCGTCTTCGAGCCGCTCGAGCTTGGCCACCCGTCGCGGCATCGCGAACCGTGTCCCGAACTTCATCGCCTGGACCTCGCCGCGCCAGACCAGGTCGGCTCCGGAAATCCCAGTCGGGAAACCCATGTAGTTCTCGATGCGGCTCGACGTGCCGGCCTGGCCGCCGATCGCGACATCCTCGACCACCAGGGCGCGCAGTCCTTCCGCGCCGGCGTAGACGCCCGCCGCCACACCGGCCGGGCCGCCGCCGACGATGAGTACGTCGAATGCCTCGTCGTCGATCAGGTCGTGGTTGAGGCCGAGCAGGTGGGCGATCTTGTCCGGCGTCGGCTCGGTCACGACGACGTCGCGCCCGAAGATCACGGCCGGCCGGTCCGCGCGCGTCGCGCAGCTCTCTGCCACGGCAGCGGCTTCGGGGCTGCCGAGGGCGTAGGACCTGTAGGGAAGCCGGTTGCGGCTCGCGAATTCCGCGATCCGCCGCACGGCCCGGTCGTCATCCTCGCCGATGAGCACCAGGGTGCCGTCATGGGTATCGAGCTGGCGCCGCCGCCGTGCGGCAAGAACCGTGATGACGATGTCCGACATCTCGGGGATCTCCGACATCAGCCGCAGCATCTCCAGACGCGGCACCTCGATCACGGTGGTGTCCTGGACCGCCCGCATGGGCATCGACCAGTTCCCGCCATTCAGAAACGCGATCTCGCCCATGAACTGCGTCGGCCCGAGCGTCGAAGGAAGATGGCGCTCGTTCGTGAACGGGTTTACGACTTCGATCTCGCCCGCCTCGACATAGACGAAGCGATCGGCGCGCTCGCCCGCGCGTGCGAGGAAAGCCCCGGCGGGGTAACTCCGCGCGACGCCGGCAGACCGGAGTGCGGCGACATGCGAGGCCGCGAGTGGGATGCGCTGCATCTCGCGCAGGTCTCGACCGATCGTCTCCATGTTCGCGTTTCCCCGCACGCTGTCTGGTGCGGCAGCATCGGTCACGCCGCTCCGCCGGACAAGGTGCCGAGCGTGCAGGAAGCCCAAGCCGGCATCGGCCCGTCTCCGAAGCCGGGCGGTAACCGGCTTACGAAGCATTTGCCTCTGAACGACCCGGCTCGCGCGCAAGACTCTCAGCCAGAGCACGGTGGCATCGTGTCGGATCGCGTCGCCACGCGTCCCACCGGAACACGCCTTACCCGCGATCACGCTTGTCCGATGTCGGTCGGTTTCAGGGATGGTCGGGGCTCGCCCAGGGGGCTGCGGACAGCGTTTGGGCCAGGTAGGCGATCAGGGCCGTCACGCGAGCCGGACGCAACTCGCCCGGTGGCATGACCAGGTGCAGGGCGATCGGCGGCAGGGCCCAGTCGGGCAGAACGCGCTCCAGGGTGCCGGCCTTGAGATCGTCCCAGATCATGAAGTCCGGCTGCACCGCCAGGCCGAGGCCGGCGCGCAAGGCCGGCGCGAGGGCCTCCGCATTGTTGGCCCGCATCGGGCCCTTCGGCACGATGGTCGCTTCGTTCCCCGCAGGGTCCGTGAATCGCCAGCGGTCGGACATCGGCAGGTGGGCATAGCCGAGGCAGGCATGCCGAACGAGGTCGTCCGGGTGCGCGGGGCGGCCGTGCCGCTGCAGGTAACTCGGCGTGGCCACGAGCGAGCGGCGGACGGCGCAGAGCTTGCGGGCGCGCAACGAAGAATCGGGCAGTGCGGCGATGCGCAGTCCGATGTCGAAACCGCCGCCGATCAGGTCGACCACGGCGTCGCTCAGGTGCAGGTCGATCGAGACGGCAGGGTACCGCTCGAAGAAGTCCGGAAGCCGCGGCGTGACGTGGAGCAGGCCGAACGACATCGGCACCGCGAGCCGGACCAGGCCTTGAGGCTCGGAGGCGCCGGCCGAGGCCTCCGCCTCGGCGGCCTCTCCCTCGGCGAGGATGCGCGCGGCACCGTCCTTGGCTGCCCGCCCTGCCTCCGTCAGGGCGAGCTTGCGCGAGGTTCGATGGAACAGGCGGGCGCCGATGCGGGCCTCCAGCCGGCTCACCGCTTTCGAGACCGTCGCGTTCGACAACCCAAGCTCGGCGGCGGCGCGACCGAAGGAGCCGGTCTCCACGACCTTGGCGAAGATCGCCCAGGCCTCGAAATCGGGCAAGCGCATGCGGCGGGTTCCGGAAAAGATGGATTTCCATCGTTTCCCTTTCAGCCTTGGCTGACAAGCCGCATAACGCCTCGATCGTAGTCCCTATCGGTCTTCGAACGATCGAGCGAAGGAGGGATCCATCATGAGCTGGCACGGTGCGGAAGACCCGATCCCCGGGGATCGTTTCACCTGCGACGCGATCAAGACGCTGATCGTTCCGCGCTCGCGCGACCTCGGTTCGTTCGCGGTGCGGCGCGCCTTGCCGTCGGCGGAATGCCGGATGGTCGGCCCCTTCGTCTTCTTCGACCAGATGGGACCGTCCGAATTCCTTCTCGGCAAGGGCATGGACGTGCGGCCTCACCCGCATATCGGCCTGTCGACCGTCACCTATCTCTTCGACGGCGAGATCATGCACCGGGACAGCCTCGGCACCGCTTTGCCGATCCGTCCCGGCGAGCTCAACTGGATGACCGCCGGTCGCGGGATCACCCATTCCGAGCGCACGGGTGCGGATTTGCGGCAATCCGGCTCGAACCTGTCCGGCATTCAGGCGTGGGTCGCCTTGAGCGCCAAGGACGAGGAATGTGCACCCGCCTTCGAGCATTACGATGCTGCGGCTCTGCCGACGCTCACGGGCGAGGGCAAGACAGTCCGTCTCATTGCCGGCGAGGCGTTCGGAGCCACATCACCGGTGCGGACGTCGAGCCCGATGGTCTACGCGGACGCGACGTTGGACACTGGGGTGATGCTCCCCCTCGACCCGAGCTACGACGAGCGGGCGATCTACACCGTGTCGGGCGTGATCGAGATCGCCGGCGACACCTTCGGTCCGGGACAGCTCCTGGTCTTCAGGCCCGGCGACCGGATCAGCGTTCGCGCGACGGAAGCCGCCCGCTTCATGGTGCTCGGCGGCGAGCCGATGGATGGGCCGCGCCACCTCTGGTGGAATTTCGTTTCCTCACGGCCCGAGCGGATCGAGCAGGCCAAGGCAGACTGGCGTCAGGCGCGCTTCGACACCGTCCCGGGCGATTCCGAGTTCATCCCGCTGCCCGACTCACCTCCGCCGGTGCGATACCCCTGAAGACGATCCAGGTGCGGCCAGCCGTTCGTGGGCAGGCCGCGCTTGGCGCGATTCCCGACGATTGCCGACTCCCAGGGCGTGCGGATGTGGATCTGCCCGGCGGGAGGTTCGCAGATGGAGAATCTTCTCTGGGATCGAGGATCGAGGTCCGTTTCGCCCCCCGATCCCGAGGAGCCGGACGGCCGACGGATGAGCGCTTATCGGAAGCGCGCGCGGCGACCCAGGCGGTCGGCTCGGGTGCCTCTAACAAGCCGGCACGCGAGTGCCCATCCTCGTGTTGAGCCGGCCGCGCGTCGGGGGCCCTTCGCGGGCGATGGGCTCGCGGTCCGGCGACGGCGGCGGCAGGTCGAGCCTTTGATGATCGGGCCCCCAGCCATGCCCGGATGAGAGGAGGGCAGCCTTGCGTTCCGCGTCGTCGGAAGGTCCGTTCCGGTGCCGGCCTTCGCGGATCAGCGGCAGCCATCGGACCCTGGGATGGCGACAACCCGAGCGTCGGGTGTGGTAGAAGGCGGACATGCCCGCCAAACACTCCCGCCACATCGCCCTTGCGGAAACGCTTGCTGCCCGGGCCGACAGCCAGGTGGCCGAGGGCGCGTGCGCCTCGACCCGCGACCTCGTCCGAACCGCCATCCGGATCCTGCGCAGCAGGGACGCGGGCGAGACCAGCAGTCTGGCAGCCCGCGGCGCGCCGGCGTCGCTCCGTCGGCGACGGGGCTGAGTCGATGGTGGATGCTTCGGCTCTCGCCGGCGGCGGCGACATGGGCGCGCTCATGCGTGCCTACGATTGGTCGGTCACATCGCTTGGGCGGCAGCAGCACTGGCCCCAACCGCTCCTGACCCTTGTGCGGGTGATGCTGAACTCGCGGCAACCCATGTTCATCTGCTGGAGCGGGGACCGCACCCTGGTCTACAACGACGCCTACGCGCCCATGCTGGGCGAGAGGCACCCCGCAGCCCTCGGTCGCCCGTTCTTCGAGACCTGGCCTGAAGTCCGAGGCGAGGTGGGAGTTTTGATGGATCGCGTGTTCGCGGGAGAGCCCGTGCACATGGACGACCTGCAGCTCACCCTCCATCGCAACGGCTACCCGGAAGAAACGCATTTCGCCTTCTCCTACACACCTGTACCCGGCGATGATGGTGCGGTCCTCGGCCTGTTCTGCGCCTGCACCGAGACGACCCGCCAGGTGCTCGCCGAGCGACAAGCCGCTTCCGAACGGCAGCGGCAGCAGGCTTTGCTCCAGCAGATGCCCGGGTTCGTCGCCGTGCTGCGCGAACCGAGCCATATCTTCGAGTACGTCAACGATGCCTATGTCACGGTCGCGGGTCGACGCGCTTACATCGGGCGCAATGTCCGCGAGGTGTTTCCGGAACTGGTCGGCCAAGGGTTCTACGAGCTTCTCGACCTGGTGTATCAGACCGGCGAGCCATTCACGGCCCGTGCCGTTCCGATCCGGTTCGCGGGCGAGGATTGCGACCGGTACCTCGACTTCCTCTACCAGCCCATTCGCGACGCGGACGGGGCCGTCACCGGCATCTTCGCCGGCGGCTACGAGGTCTCGGACCAGATCCGTTCGCAGGCCGCCCTGGCCGAGAGCGAGAGCCGTTACCGCACCCTGTTCGAGAGCATCGACGTGGGGTTCTGCATCATCGAGGTGACGTTCGACGATGCGGACCGGGCCATCGACTACCGTATCCTCGAAGCCAACCCCGCCTTCGAACGGCAGACCGGCGCCGACGTGGTCGGCCGGTGGGTCAGCGAGTTCGCTCCCGATCTCGAACGCCATTGGTTCGACACGTATGGGCGCGTCGCACGGACGGGCGAATCCTCCCATTTCGAGAACAGGGCCGACGTGTTCGGGCGCTGGTTCGACGTGCGTGCCCTGCGCGTCGGTGATCCGGCCGCGCGCCGGGTCGCCGTGCTCTTCAGCGACATCTCCGAGCGCAAGCGCATGGAGGAAGAACTCCAGGTTCTGAACACCACCCTCGAGCAGCAGGTCTTCGAGCGAACGGCCGAGCGCGACAGGCTCTGGACGTTGTCCGAGGACATGCTGGCCCGGGCCAACTACGAAGGGATGATGTCGGCGGTCAGCCCGGCCTGGACCCGGGTGCTCGGCTGGTCCGAGGCCGAGCTCCTGTCGCGATCGTACGGGACCTTCATGCACCCGGACGACATGGAACGGACGCTGGACGGCCTCGCCCGGATGGGGGAAACGAGGCAGCCGGCTCGCTTCGAGAACCGCATCGCCACCAAGGACGGGAGTTGGAAGCCCATCGAGTGGATGGTCGTGCCCGAGGCCGACGGGACGCACTTCATCGCCGTCGGTCGTGACCTGACCATCGTGAAGGCGCGCGAGACGGAGCTTGCCTCCGCCCAGGAGGCGTTGCGCCAGGCTCAGAAGATGGAAGCGGTCGGCCAGCTCACCGGCGGCGTCGCGCATGACTTCAACAATCTCCTCACCGTCATCAAGTCGTCTACCGACCTGCTCAAGCGTCCGGACCTGCCGGAGGAGCGACGCCAGCGCTACATCGGCGCGATCTCCGACACCGTCGCCCGCGCTGCCAAGCTCACCGGTCAGCTCCTCGCCTTCGCGCGCCGGCAGGCATTGAAGCCGGAGGTCTTCGATGCCGGCCGGAGCGTTCTTACCATCAGCGACATGGTCGGCACCCTGAGCGGTTCGCGCGTCAAGATCGTCACGGACATCCCGGACGAGCCCTGCTTCATCGACGCCGACCCGAGCCAGTTCGACACGGCCTTGGTGAACATGGCGGTCAATGCCCGCGATGCGATGGATGGCGAAGGTACCCTCACCATCACGGTGCACCCCGTCTCCACCATCCCACCGATCCGCAGCCACCCCGCCGTATCAGGCGATTTCGTCGCGGTGTGCATCGAGGATACGGGGACAGGCATCGCCCCCGACCGGATCGAGCACATCTTCGAGCCGTTCTTCACGACCAAGGGCGTCGGGCAGGGAACGGGCCTCGGTCTGAGCCAAGTCTTCGGCTTCGCGAAGCAATCCGGCGGCGAGATCCGGGTCCAGAGCACGGTCGGTCAGGGTACGATGTTCGTGCTGTACCTGCCGAAGGTGAAGGCCGCCCCCCCTTCGCCCGAGACGGAGCCCGAACCCCTCGTCGATGGTCACGGCACCTGCGTCCTGGTGGTCGAGGACAACGTGGATGTGGGGACGTTCGCGACCCAGACCCTGGCCGAGCTCGGCTACGTCACCGTCTGGGCGTCGGACGCCGAGGAGGCGCTGGCCGAGTTGGCCGCAGACGCTGACCGCTTCGACGTCGTCTTCACCGACGTGGTGATGCCAGGCATGAACGGGATCGACCTCGCACACGAGATCCGCCGTCGGCATCACGACATGCCTGTCCTACTTGCCTCCGGCTACAGCCACGTTCTGGCGCAGAACGGCACCTACGGTTTCGAGCTCCTGCACAAGCCGTACTCGGTCGAGCAGCTTTCGCGTCTCCTCCGGAAGGTGGCCACTCGGCAGCGTCGCAGGCGCATCATAGGCCGCTAGCTCAAGCTCGCAGCGGGCGCGAGGTGCGAAACAGGGCGTTCGTCCAGCCCTTCGAAGCGGCTCGAACCACGCCCTGCCTGCTCGACCTGTTCTCGGTCATGCTCCTCGCCAGACCTCTGCCAAGCCGCATGAACGGCCAAAGTCGAGCCTAGAACCGGATGCTGAAGTTGCCCTTGACGCCGTGGTCCTGGGCGCGGGGGCCGACCTGGCCGGTGTAGTTCAGCCCGATCGTGGCAGCGGTGGTCACCTGCCAGTCGAGGCCGGCCGAGGTCACCAGCGCGTCCCGGTCGATCGGCACGCCCGAGGCGGTGAAGCTCGGCCCGCCCGCGCCGAAGCTCAGGAGCGCCGCCGGCACCACGTCACCGAAGGCCCGGCGGTAGCCGATCAGGCCGCGGGCGACGAGCGGACGGTTGTCCCCGAACGCATCGCCGAGCACGAGCTGGCCCTGGATGCCGGCGGTGGCGGTCTGGATGTCGTAGCCG
>NZ_JAKSXU010000222.1:0-10470 GCF_022829325.1 Methylobacterium sp. J-092
CAGACGTTCGATCAGCGACCGGCGGTTGGCTAAGCCTGTCAGCGGATCGTGATAGGCGAGCAGACTGATTTCGCGCTGCGCCTGTTTTGCTTGCGTGATGTCGTCGAAGGTGAGCACCGCACCATCCTCGATGGGCTGGCAGGCGATGGAGAGGATCCGGCCGTCATCGAAGCTGTGCTCGACACGAGTCTCGTCGTCCTTGGCCATCCAGGCTCGGTGGTTTGCCAGTACCCTTGCGGCGCGGTCCGCATCCCAGCCATTCGTCCGACCGACCCGCTGGAGAAAGGCTGCCAAGCTCATCCCTCGGACGATGTCATCCGGCGCGAGTTTGAGCATCGTGCAAAGGCGCTCGTTGTGGAGCTCCACTACCTCGGCTGCAGACACCTTGAGGATCCCGTTCGACATGTTCTGCAGCGCGGTTGCAAGAACGCGGGCGTGGGCGGTTTCCTGGGTGTCGAAGCGCTTGGCTGCGATCAGGGCGAGGAGCGTGCCGAACAGAAGGATCGCGGCACCCGTCGCGGCGAGGATGCTGAGCGAGGCCTGCACGCCTGGTTGAAGCTGATCGACCTGCTCCCCGGTCAGGACCGTGCCTGCAATGGAAACGAAATGCGTCCCGCAAACCGCGATGACGATCAAGGATGCTGTTGCCAGTCGTGACACAGTTCGCCTCGGTCTCACGCGCGCGAGCGCCATGCAGATGGCACCGATCGAGCAAGCGAAGAGGTTGAAGCCAAGGGACTGGACCTGACCGCAGTTTTCCAACGCAGCCATCCCGCTGATGTGCATTACGCCGATACCGAGCCCTGACGCAGCTCCAGCAACAAAGCGCATCCATCCGCGCGGGCATACAATCGATAGAGCGAGAGGTACGCCAACTGTAACGATTGCAGCAGCGGCGGAGACCATCGTTGTAGCAAAGGGTAGCTTAAGACGAGATCGGTTCGGTACCCGAGCATCGCAACGAAATGGGTCGTCCAGACACCCGTGCCCGCAACCACGGCTGTTCCAGCCATCCACCATCGCCGGGTGGTTGTACTGCTGATTTCCGCATAGTGGATAAGGGACACGACCAGCCATGCGCTGAAGGCGCAAATAGTCGCTCCAGCAACAATGAAGCTGAGCGCTTGGTTATCAATTAGTGATACAAGCAGAGATGGCATGCGGGAATATTGCGCAAATCGGATTTTGCAGGCGTTGAATGTTGTAGTAAATGGAACGTTTTAGCGCGGCTCTACGATCACAAAAGCGTTTGAGCGCCCAGTCGTCTTGTTCCGAGTGCCAGATCCAAGATTTTGAGCTGGATGATCGACCGTGCCGAAGGTCCCGACCCACTCCTCCCCGGCTGGCTCGGTCACACCCCGAGCTGGACGAGCGTCGACGTCCTGCTCTGGATGAAACGCGCTTTTGCTACAGATGCTCGGACGTGCAGCGCAGCAGAAATCCGCCCACTCAATTGGCTGAACGACAATTTTTCACTAGTGCACTGACGCGGACGGACGTTTCAAAGGCGAGTGGCTAAGTAGCTTTGATAGAAGCGGAAATCACTGCGTATCGTGCACCATTTGAGTGCGTCAGTGCACTAGCCGACCCGACAGCATGGGCACTGAAGCGTAACATTCTCCTGGGGTGGGCCCGATGCCGAGCCCAGAAGGAAAGCTTCGCCGAACTATGCGCCGGCCGTGGTTGGAAAGCCTCAACGGCGGATTTGATCCGCGATCGTGCTGCGCGCGAGATCGCGGATGGTGTCAACTCGTCGATCCAAAAGTCTGACCGAGATTTCGAGCTAAAGCGCAGGGTGAACCATTGGGAGCGTTAATAATAACAGGTTATGTTCTATCGTATGTTCAATGAATACTATTCATCTTCGCTATATCGCTTTCGATTTCGTAAAATCGCTTACAAGATGTATGTCCGGTGACCTGCCTAAATCCCTAGCCGCTTTCGGGCGGCTGTAGAGGTAACCCTGCAGCTCTTCGCATCCTGTTGCACGCAACCGCTCGGCCTGTTCTTCCGTCTCCACCCCCTCGGCCGTGATTGTCATGCCGAGGCCATGCGCCATGTCACGGATGGCCTGAACGATAACTTGGCTGTCGCGGCGCGATGGCAACTCCTTCACGAAAGACCGGTCGATCTTGACCTTGTCGAAGGCGAAGCTCCGCAGGTAGCTCAACGACGAGTAGCCTGTGCCGAAGTCATCGAGCGCGATGCGCACGCCGAGAGCACGTATCTGCCGCAGGATGTCGAGGGCGGTAACGGCGTCTTCGATCAGGACGCCCTCCGTCACCTCGACCTCCAGCCGACTTGGCGCGAGGCCCGAGTGGGTCAGGGCGGCTAGGATGATATGCGGCAGATCACGGGTCCGGAACTGCACCGCTGAAATGTTCACCGACACCCGACGGTTGACCGGCCAGCTTGCGGCTTCACGGCAAGCCTCTGCGATAACCCACGCTCCGATCGGGATGATTAAGCCGCTTGATTCCGCGAGGGGGATAAAGTCGACGGGTGAAACCATGCCAAGCTTCGGATGCTGCCAGCGTAGGAGTGCCTCACAGCCGGTGATCGTTGCGGTCTGGGATTCGACGAAAGGCTGGTAGTGCAGCACCAGTTCACCGTGTGCGAGAGCGGTGCGCAGATCGTGCACGAGGCGCTGCCGCTCCTGAAGCTTCTGATCCATTTCAGGCGCGAAGAAGCTGAACGTCCCTCGCCCGTCTGCTTTTGACCGGTAAAGTGCGGCGTCGGCGTTTCGCAACAGCTCTTCGGCCGTATCACCATCCGATGGAGCGAAGGCGATGCCGATGCTGAGGCCGATGGAGACATCCTCGCCGCCTATCATGAACGGTGTACTCACACATCGGACCAAGCGCTGCGCAAGAGCTTCGACCGACCCTTGATTAGCATCCGCGGCATCGAGGATCATGAACTCATCGCCGCCGAAGCGAGCAAGCATGTCGGTGCCGTCGAGCTCGGCCTGCAAACGGTCGGTCACGGCAATGAGCAGCTGGTCGCCGGCAGGGTGGCCGTGGCGATCGTTGACGGCTTTGAACCCGTCGAGGTCGAGGCTGAGCACGGCAAGAGGGTTACGCTCAACGCCGCGCAACGCCTGTGCCAAGCGTTCGCCGAAGAGCATTCGGTTCGGCAGCTCGGTCAGGGCATCATAGTAGGCAAGGTGCGCCACTCGGGCCTCAGCGCGCTTGGCGGCTGAGATATCGGCGCAGACGCCGCGGTATCCCCGAAATGTGCCATTCTTGTCGAGTAAGGGGCGCCCGGACAGCGACCACCAGTAGGCATCCCCGTTCTGGACCACGGGGACGACGTGGTCGCGAAATGGGCGACGCGCCTCTATGTGCGCTTGAAGCGCATCGCAAGCTTCGGTGTTATCTGCGGCAGTGACGTCCTGCAGCAAGGCGACCAAAGAGGTTGAATCGATCGCGTCTTGGGACCGGGCGAGCTTTTCCGCAAACCGCGGTGATGAGCTATGGCAGCGATGCTCTGCGTCCGTTTCCCATAGCCAATCGCTGGCCTGCTCCTCGTAGTCGCGCAGCAGTAGCGCTATGACCTCACCCTGCTGTTCCAAGTTGTATTGCTGACGCTGTCCGGCGGCGAACTGTTTTACTTGACGTCGAACGCTCCGGATCGCGGTTCCACCGCCGATCACGAACAATCCCGCCAGATACAGGTGCGGTGCATCCCAGCTCGATATCAGTAAGCCCGCAATGGTGGCCGTCATTACGAGGCCGATATAAATGACGGCTGCAGGCAACACTGTGGCTAGGAGGATGCTGCCCCCCCAAAGGAGACCAGTGAGGAGGCAGATCACGCAGCCGAGTTCCAGACCGGAGACGCGGGGCATCAACCAGACTGGCACGCTGACTAAGCAGACCCCCATCATAACTGTTTGAAGGCTGAGAAGGTGGATGTCACGAGCGGCAGCGGTTTGATGTGGCGGCCGAGCATTCGCACGCAGTGATAAAGCAAGCTGACCGAGCGACATCAGCGTGACGACGCTACACCACGTCAGCAGGATGCTGGCGTGATGCTCGAACATGAGAAAAGTGAAGGCACCTGCGCAGGCGACGTTCGCGAGCATCATCGCCGGAGCGAGTTGGTCGACAACCTCGAGCTGTCGCGCGCGGAGACGGCCCATCGTAAGTTCTTGCTGGGGCATTGCGCGCTCTAGAGAACAAAGAAGACCCAGCTTTAGGCAGACTTACTAAGGAGAAATGAATGAAGCTGCCTTATGGCTTCGAAATTTTATCTGAGGTCGGCTTGAGGAGATTAGCTCTGAGGTAACCAACGGACATCGCGGTCCTTGGGGCACAAACATGCGAACCCGAAGGGACGCCATCTGCCCCTCTGACGATGGATGTGAGGATCAGCCGTGCGCAGCCTGCCTAAGCGACGCTGTTCGGCCGTGATTCAGCATGCTCCGCCCCTCGACTATTCGAGCGTTTGCCGCAACGCGCCATTCTGGACGAACTCGTTCTTACCACCACAGGATGGGCGTTCAGCTCTGCGAAAGATCGGACTTGACTCCTGGAGAACTGCCGCTCGATCACTCCGATGTTGCCCAATCGTTCCAGATCAGGACAGGACATCGGGGACTACTGTGACCGCTTCGGCATCGTCCAGCATCGCCACCCACGCCTTTCCGCCCGAGCGCCGCATGCCGGCCGGTCGACACGCCGCCGGCGTGCACTAGAGCCGCGTCCACGCCCCGCGCCGCGACACCATCCCGAACAAGCGGGTGATGGACATCGAGGACGCGCTGGCATGGGTCTACCGCGAGGAACTACCGAAGCGTCGCGATGGGCGGGGTGAACTCGGTCCTCAGGGGTACGCGTCGATCTCGCCAATGTGCAAGATCTACTCGCTTGGCAGATGGGTCGAGAACTTCAGCCGTGAGCCCGGCTTCCTGCCGGCCATGGGCGAGGCGCATCCCGACGCCCTACTGATCGAGGCCGCGGTCGAGGAGCTCCGGAGCTTCCAGCGCCACTGCTTCGACGGCGATCTCGGCCTTCTCACTCACCTGCCTGCCGGCCTCAACGAGCACGCGGCCATGGCGCAGTCCATGGGCCAGCTGTTCGACCTGGTGCGGATCAAGGCCCGGCTGGGTAGTCGCCCGACTTTCGCTCGCACGCCGGAGCCGTCGGCTGACGTCGGCAACACCGGCAAGTCGCTCATCTACGTGGTCCGAAATGGCGTCGAGCAGATCTCCGGCGCCGAGGGCAAGGATCGCTACCCCACCGGCGCCTACTGCGCGATCGAGCGGGAGAGTGCGAAGGCGATCCTGATCGAGCGCGCCGACTATATGGCATGGCGGGCAGCGGTCGACCTGTTGGCGCATCGTCTGTCGGGCAAGTTGTCCAGCATCGGCGTGCTACCGCCGGCGGCCGCGCAGCCGCCGTGAGTAGGCGAAGCCGATGCCGCGAAGCCCCGCCGGATCCTCGACGATCCGTCGAGCCGGAAGAAGCTGCGGAACCAGCAGGAGGACGTTCTAATCCTACGGCTCATGGCGCATCGGCGGCGGAACAGCCCGCGGAAGCGGCCGGTGGTGAAGACTGTCGAGAAAGCTTCAGGAACGGCACCGAAAGGAACTAACAATTGTTACACTCAAATTAGACAGCTGGGCTGAAATGTAGGCTCGAATTAACACTTCTACCCTACAAAGTGAGGACTTCCATTCGGCACGCTTACCGAGCGGCCTGAGATCGAGTCCCCTGTGCCATGAGCGCTGAACGGCACTACCTTGACTCAGTCCGGCGCGAGGCCTCGCGGAGCTTGCGGTCGAACGGGGGCATCCTTTCACCCTCCTGGGCGCGCTACCTCGACGCGATCCGGCATGGGCTGCTGATGATCGACGATGCGGGGCGCGCGATTGTCTCGAATGCGCCGGCCGCACGCTTGTTGGCCGACTTCCTGCCGAAATCCGCATCTGAACCGAGCGCTAGGGGGTTGCTTCGCGCGCTGTGCGCCGGGACTGCCAAACCACGGCGCGCGGTCTTCCGCTCCTTACGAGAGGCCCGTGATCTTCGCACGGCCGTCTCGTTCGAGGTCGAAGCCAAGGGGCTCACGCTGCAGGTCGAGCTCAATCCCGCCGAGGAGCAGGGTTGGATCGCGACGCTTGAGGACGTCAGCGCGCGCAAGGCCAGCGAGGCGCGCGCCGACGAGGCGGCACGCCAGGATCCGCTCACCGGCTTGCCGAACCGGCTGCTCTTACAGGAACGCCTCTTAGAAGCCTTCGTGCGCCTCCACCGCAACGGCGAAAAGTGTGCGCTCCTCCTCGTCGACCTCGATCGCTTCAAGCCCGTCAACGACACGCTCGGCCACCCGGTCGGCGACGCGCTCCTGAAGAAGGTCGCGGATCGGTTGCGCTCAACCGTGCGGCCCACCGATACCGTGGCGCGGATCGGCGGCGACGAGTTCGTCATCCTGCAGACTGGCGTCCGTGAAGCCAGCGACACGCAGGCCCTGGCCCGGCGCCTCGTTGACCTGATCGGTCGAACCTACATGGTCGACGGGCATCTCCTCACGATCGGGGCCAGCGTCGGCGTCGCCCTGGCGCCCAGTGATGGAGATAGCGCCGAAACGCTCCTGAAGAACGCGGACCTGGCCCTGTACCGTGCCAAGCTCGATGGACGTGGCACGTACCGCTTCTTCGAGCCCGAGATGGATGCGCGCATGCAGGCGCGCCGCCGGCTGGAGCTCGACATGCGTCAGGCGCTCGCCCGCCGCGAGTTTCAGCTGCACTACCAGCCGCAGATGCAGCTCGACGGCGATCGGCTGATTGGCTGCGAGGCCCTGATCCGCTGGCACCATCCCGAGCGCGGGACGATCTCCCCCCTCGACTTCATTCCGCTGGCCGAGGAGATCGGCCTGATCGTGCCGATCGGCGACTGGGTCATCCGGCAGGCCTGCCGCGACGCGATGACCTGGCCGGCGCACATGTCGGTCGCCGTGAACGTGTCCCCGGCCCAGTTCAAGAGCGACCGCCTGGTCGAGACGATCATGTCGGCGCTTGCCGGCTCGGGCTTGCCCGCCCGGCGCCTGGAGGTCGAGATCACAGAGGGCGTGCTGCTTCAGGAGAACGAGAAGACATTGCGGACTCTGCATCGGCTGCGCGAACTCGGCGTCCGCGTGTCGATGGATGACTTCGGCACCGGCTACTCTTCCTTGAGCTACCTGCGCTCGTTCCCCTTCGACAAGATCAAGATCGACCGCTCCTTCGTGAAGGACCTGTCGGGCAGGCCGGACGGCGACGCGATCATCAGAGCCATCGCAGGCCTCGGCAGGAGCCTCGGCATGACGACGGTCGCAGAAGGCGTCGAGACTCCGGAGCAGATGCAGCGAATTCGCGAAGAGGGCTGTACCGACGTGCAGGGCTACCTCATCAGCAGGCCAATACCGGCCGACGACCTCATAAGCTTCCTCGCAAGCTACAAAGCGGAAGCGTAACCCTTCAATTTTTTGGATGGCCACAATGAGCGAACTTTATCGCCTGGTCTACGCGAGCAAGAACCTGCTCCAGGGGTCGGAGGCCGAGACGAAGGCGTCGATTACGCAGATCCTCGCCGCGTCGCAGCGGAACAACGCTCGATCCGATGTAAGTGGGGCGCTGATGTTCAATGCGGGCGCGTTCGCCCAGGTGCTGGAAGGGCCGCGCCGGCAGGTTGAGGAGACGTTCGAGCGGATCCAGTGCGACGATCGGCACGGCGACGTGACGGTCCTCCAATGCGGGCCGACGGAGAAGCGCAGCTTCGCGAACTGGTCGATGGCCTTCGTCGGACAGTCCGCCGGGGGACAGGCGCAGTTCAGCCGGCTGGCGGCGGAGAGTGGCTTCGACCTGTCGCGGTTGGACGGCGACGCCGTGTTCGCGATGTTGCACGGG
The DNA here is from genome assembly GCF_022829325.1 of Methylobacterium sp. J-092. Lineage (NCBI taxonomy): Bacteria > Pseudomonadati > Pseudomonadota > Alphaproteobacteria > Hyphomicrobiales > Methylobacteriaceae > Methylobacterium > Methylobacterium sp. J-092. The sequence continues at coordinate 7,886 of NZ_JAKSXU010000222.1, forward strand.
CTCGTGCTGGAGGAGGAGCGAGTGCCGGCCCCTGCGGCGAGTGCTTCGCCGGCCGAGGTACCCTCAGCAATGGGCCTCGACGTCGAGCAGCTGCGAACGGAGATCTCGCAGCTTCGGCCCGAGGGGGCGGCTTACCGAACCCCGCCGGCGCCCGACGCGGTTCCGGCCGGCCCGATCGCGTTCGTCGGTCCGCGCGCCCGCCCGCGGGGCGAGGCGACGGGCTCGGCTGGAAGTGCGGCGGACGCCGCCTTGTCCGTGCTCAAGACCGCCCTGGCGAGCGAGCGGCAACGCACGAGCGAGCTTCGGACGGAGATCGACGCGCTTCAGGTCGCGCTGGCCTTGCACCAGGACCAGATGGAGGTCCTGCAGACGGAACGGGACCACTGGGCCGAGCGCGCACGCCTTCTTGCCGCGGCGATGGTCCAGGAGGCGGGCGACATCCAGAAATCCTCTCATCCCTCAGGCCATTCTGGCGCACGGTCCGCTTAACCAGTTCACCCAGGGACTTCTGCAGCCATCCTCGTCGCTTGATTTTGTTCGGGTGTATCCAGTCGGCGAACGCGACCGCGATGTTCGACGAGTGGGCTGAGTACCCGGCTTGGTGAGTGGTGATCGACGCAGGCAACGCCTTCTTCGGCCGCGGCAGCGTCGTGCCGGCGCGTGTTGGTATTGTCGACAAGCGGACGTGAAGCACGAAGTTCGAGATGCAGACGCCGCGCTCCACGACGCAGGTCGGCGAGCTGCCGATCGCGGTGGCGGTCTGATAGAGCGCCTGTGCGATCTCCGCGGGCGACGGCTCGTCGTGGAGTGTACGCCGTGCAAGCGGCGCGGCACCTACGACTAGGCTCGCCTCCGACAGCGGGTCAGCAAGCATGCCGATCTCTATGACGTGTATCTCCGCATGACCCAGACGTGCGATCACCAACAGGAGGTCGGCACCCGGCAGCCGAATCAGTATGGTCGGGCGTGTCGCGCCATGATCGGCGTCGAGGAAGGCGACGGGCGCGCGGGCTTGCCGTCCCGGACCTGAACGACGCCCTATGCCGAGGTGGGCAACCTCGATCTCTTCTCAGCCGACAGCCACAACGTCGTTCTCGACGGCGTCATTGTCGGGTTTCCGACGCTAGATGCGGCGACGGCGTGACTTGGCGGTGCGCCGATCCTAAGCGCGCTCGAGGAACGCTTAGACCCGATTAACGCGGTGGCCTAGCAGCAGCGCAAGGGCGACGCGACCAAGAACGATGGCTTTTGCGACCTTGGCAACGCGCCTACGCAGCCGGAGGCGGCGACTTGATATAGAACCACTATCGCTCAAACGGCTGTTACATCGACGGAAGTTCGTATGAATCCGATAGAGGTGCTTACCGACGCACGTTCTAGAGAAGTGCCTTGGCCCCTCATTGTGGAAGCTCTTCGCGATCTCATGTCAGCAGGCAGCGTCGACGACCAAGGTAGGCCATGGGTCGAAGTGGCTGCACATCTGACCGGCTACACAACAAGCCAACTGTGGATTGGCATAAGAACATACGCGTCCATCAAGAAATTTATCAGTTTGCATGAGTTGCCGTCCCATGCGCTCGAATGGCCTATGTCAAATCTTGAAGTAATTACTCGCATTGCAAAGGCAAATGCAGAGGAAGCCAAAAGAATAGTCCGCGGTACGGACCAATTGACATTGCGTCAGCTGCGCAATCACTATGATCGAGTTAGAAACTATCCTGGTAGTAATATTTCTGCGATGAGCGCCGGCCTTCAATCGTCTAAGGCCTTTACAGACAAGTTATTTCAAAATCTATCCAGCGAAAATACCCTCCGGCAGATCCTAAATTTGGAGATGAATTCGCCACTAGGCGCACTCAAGCTTTGGCCTGGGCGCTATCCTTATTGTCATCCGAACTTTTACATCGATTTCGTGATTGATGATAAAATTCAAATCGTGGCATTCGAGGGGCTGAGATTTTATGGAGATGTCAATTCACAGGTCGCAACAAAAGCGGCCCTGAAAGCCGCTGTTGAAGCAACATTTTTTGCTCAGTATTACCTGTGCGCGCCAAGTTGGGTATCAATTGACGATCTTTTATCGCTTAGAGATAAATTAGGCCTTTTCAACGTTGGGGTCATCAGTGTCGGTGAGGAAAAGGTCGTTGCAATCGCGCATCCCCTTGGGCCATCCGTGCATGACCGGCAAAGCGTTCTGTTGGGAGACCGTGCAATCCGAGCCCGATTGGGGATTGCTCCCTAGCGAAACACGAATAAGAAAGGCGTCGAAAAAGCAAAAGGCCCAGCTTCGTAGCTGGGCCTTGAGTAAGTCTCGGCTCTCTAGGCGAGTATGTGCGCGACCAATGGAGGTCGCGCACATAGCAAGTTGGATTAGAAGTCGCGCTGGACGCGGACCTTGGCCTGGAAGACGTCGTCGCTGGTCGCGGTGCGAACGGCGCCGCCGGCGTTGATCGCGGCGATGCGCGAGTAGGCGGTCGGATCCTTGTCGGTGTCGATCACGCGGCCGTTCTTGACGCCGATCTGGGTGTAGAGGCCTTCCACACCGATATCGAGGTCCTTCACCGGCGACCAGATCAGGCTCGCGC